>CAIPJU010001105.1 GCA_903865465.1 uncultured Bacteroidota bacterium | reverse complement strand
TGAAAATTCTTAAGGAAAAAAATGGAGAACTTACTTAAAGCAAAAATAAAACAGGCTGTAGAAGTATTATATAATTGCAGTGTAGCTGAGGAGCTTATTCAGATTCAGGAAACTAGGAAAGATTTCAGTGGCGATTTTACTCTTGTAGTTTTTCCATTACTCCGTTTTTCAAAAAACACACCCGAAAATACAGGAGAAACAATTGGCAGTTACATTGTTGATAAGTTCCCTGCTATTTCAGGCTTTAATGTTATAAAAGGCTTCCTTAACCTGGAAATTTCCAATTTGTGGTGGAAGGAGTACTTCACTGACCTTGCAGGAAGTAAAAGCCTCTTCGAAAAATGCAGGGTTGAGAAGCCTGAAACTATTCTTGTTGAGTACTCATCTCCCAATACTAATAAACCTCTTCATCTCGGGCATATTCGAAATAATCTTCTGGGTTATTCGCTTTACAGGATTTTATCTGTATGCGGCCACAGTGTTATTAAGACAAATATTGTAAACGACAGGGGAATCCACATCTGCAAATCGATGATAGCCTGGCAGAGATTCGGAAACGGAGAGACTCCTCAATCAACAGGTATAAAGGGCGATCATCTGGTGGGAAAATATTATGTTATATTTGAGAGGGAATACCGACTCCAGGCAGCAGTGCTGGTTCAGCAGGGGATGGATGTTGCCAAAGCTAAAAATGAGGCTCCTCTTATGGCTGAAACCCGTGAAATGCTTCTAAAATGGGAGGCAGGTGACCCGGAAGTTTATAATCTCTGGAAAATGATGAATTCCTGGGTTTATGCCGGTTTTGATGAGACCTATGACAAACTGGGAGTCGACTTCGATAAAATTTATTACGAATCAGATACTTATAAGCTGGGTAAGGAGATCGTCCTGACAGCTCTTGAGAACAATGTTCTTTACAAAAATGCTGACAGTTCAATCTGGGCCGATCTTACATCCGATGGTCTCGATCAGAAACTTCTTCTGCGTTCTGATGGTACTGCTGTTTATATGACCCAGGACCTTGGCACTGCAGTTGACCGTTACAGGGAATATAAGTTCGATAAAAATATCTATGTGGTTGGAAATGAGCAGAACTATCATTTCCAGGTTCTGAGGACAATCCTAAAAAGAATGGGATACGACTGGGCCGAAGGTCTGATTCATTTTTCGTATGGTATGGTTGAATTGCCTGAAGGGAGGATGAAATCGCGCGAAGGAACCATCGTTGATGCTGATGACCTGATAAGTGAAATGCAGGAGACAGCGAGGGATGTGTCGCTTGAATTAGGAAAACTTGCCGATTTTTCTGATGTAGAAAAAGAGGAAATTTTCCGGAAAATAGGTCTGGGAGCACTTAAGTACTATATCCTAAAGGTCGATCCGCGCAAGAATATGACTTTCAATCCCGCTGAATCAATTGACTTTAATGGTAATACAGGTCCATTCATTCAATATACATATGCGAGGATAAAGTCAGTTTTCAGAAAGGCAGAACAGCTGGGAATTAAGGAAGAGATTAATTCTCTTTCTGAGGCGAAGGTAGGAGTTAAGGAGATTGAAATAGTAAAGTTACTGCGTCGCTTTCCTGAAACGGTATCGGCCTCTGCCGCAGGCTACAGCCCAGCCCTTATTGCCAATTATTGCTATGAACTGGCCAGGGAATATAACCAGTTCTACCACGACTTTTCAATTCTTGGTGAAACAGACCAATCCATCAGGAACTTCAGGCTTATTCTCTCGCGGGTCACAAGCGAGGTTATTTATAATGGAATGTGGCTTCTTGGCATTGAGATGCCTGAAAGAATGTAATCTTTTTAGTAAAAAATATAGCTTTTGAAAATATGTTTGAAAATCTGAGTGACAGGCTCGAGCGATCGTTTAAGCTTCTTAAGGGGCAGGGTAGGATCTCTGAAATTAATATTGCGGAGACACTTAAAGAGGTCCGCAGGGCACTTCTGGATGCTGATGTCAACTTCAAAATTGCAAAGCAGTTTACCGACTCAGTGAAACAGAAAGCCCTCGGGCAGGAGGTTTTAAAGTCAGTCAACCCATCGCAGATGATGATTAAAATCGTTCACGACGAGCTTGTGGAACTGATGGGTGGCGACAGAACAGACATTAAGATAAAAATTAATCCATCTGTCATTCTCATTGCCGGTCTGCAGGGATCGGGAAAGACCACTTTCAGCGGGAAGCTTGCAAAGTTGGTAAAAACGAAGAGAGGTAAGAATCCAATGCTTGTCGCCTGCGACGTTTACAGGCCTGCTGCTATTGAACAGCTTAAGATAATAGGCTCACAGGTTGAGGTTCCGGTTTATACAGAACCCGGAAATATGAATCCCGTATTGATTGCAAAAAATGCCGTCAGGGAGGCAAAAAGACTCGGAAATGATGTTATTATCATTGATACGGCAGGTCGTTTGGCCATTGATGAGGAGATGATGAAGGAGATAGCGGCAGTGAAGGAAGCTGTATCTCCCCAGGAGATTCTGTTTGTTGTTGATTCCATGACAGGACAGGATGCTGTCAATACTGCCCGTGAGTTCAACGAACGTCTCGATTTTGACGGAGTAGTACTTACGAAACTCGATGGTGATACGAGGGGAGGGGCTGCACTTTCTATTAAATCAGTTGTAAATAAACC
>CAIPJU010001104.1 GCA_903865465.1 uncultured Bacteroidota bacterium | reverse complement strand
GACCAGGTTGAAAAATATCACTGTTGCCTTTGCCTTACTGGCAATAATAATTTCAGTGCTGGGGATATTTGGAATGGCACTTTTTTCAATCGATCGCCGTACAAAGGAGATTGGTATCAGGAGGATTTCAGGTGCAAAAAGTTCCGAGATCCTGGTATTACTTAACCGGGAGTTTATTATATGGGTAATAGTAGCTTTTGTAATTGCCTCACCTGTTGCATGGTACATAATGAATAACTGGCTTCGGAATTTTGTTTATAAGACTGAATTCAGCTGGTGGATCTTTTTATTGGCCGGCCTGTTAGCTTTCGGCATTGCTTTGATAACCGTGAGCTGGCAGAGCTGGCGGGCGGCAAAGAGAAACCCGGTTGATGCATTGAGATATGAATAACCTTCTCCCCCAAAAACCCCCATGGAGCTTTGGAAGGTGGAAATGATAAACTAATTTAATTATGAAGTCCAATTTAAAACTCATTATCAGAACCCTGATTAAGGGGAAAAGTAATTCGTACCTGAATATACTTGGACTGGCAATTGGCTTTACCTCTGCTTTTTCACTGATTATCTGGATCAGCAATGAATTCAGCTTTGATAAACAGTTGCCTGAATCGCAACGGATCTACAGACTTACCTTTGAAACGCGATTCAACGGATTGAGAATGCATTTTGCACGATGCTGGGAACCCTGGGTATCACAGTTGCCTGGCGATTTTCCTCAGATTGAAGAGTTGGTCCGGCTTTCACCTTATAGGCATACAGCATTAAAAATTGGTGAAAACAAACTTTATTCTGACAATATTTTTGCCACCGACTCGAACTTCTTTAAGGTTTTTGGACTGAACCTTATCTATGGAGATGCAAAAAGTGTTTTGAATAAGCCTTTTTCCGCCGTCATCACCTCGTCGCTTGCCCGGAAATGCTTCGGTAATAAAAATCCGGTGGGGCAAACCTACCTTATGACAGGTGAATATGACACCAAAATGATACCTTTCACTATCACAGGAGTTATGATTGATTCTCCTGTAAATTCACATATACATTTTGATGCGGTAACTTCATTTGAAAAACCGCATGAAGCTCCCGGATGGGCTTACGTATATCTCTTGTTGAGAAAGGCCAGCTCCCCACAGGATATTCTGACCGGATTTCCATCATTCCTTAAAAAGGTAGAAAAGGAAATTACCCAAAATGATATTACTCCAAACCTTCAAAAAATAACTGATATCCATTTAAATTCAAGCAAAGACAGGGAGATTGAGCAAAATGGAAATATTTACGGGATCTATCTTTTTATCATCATAACCCTTGTTCTCCTTCTGGTTTCATGGGTGAATTATTTCAACCTTAATAAAGCAAGAATATTAACGATCAGGAAATCCATTCATGTACAATATATTATGGGTGCAGGGAACTGGCGGATCATTGGGCAATATCTTATGGAATCTGCAATTTGTGTTTTGTCAGCCTTCATTCTCACATTCCTGTTTCTCGATTTGTCGCGTGAGATCGCGAACCGGATATTTGGCTTTTCATTACAGAATACTGGCATCAAAGAATTAACAATGATATGGCCCTATGTGATCACCATTCTTTCAATCTCCGTTCTGGCGGGAGGCCTGCCAGTAATTTACTATATCCTGTTCAACCAGGATAAACTCACCTCATTACAGAAATTTACCTTTAAAACCACTTCGGGATTTACCTCTTATGGTATTCTGATGATGATACAGTTCTCTGTTTCCATCATTCTACTGATTGCCACATTTACTATTTATCAGCAGAAATCATATATCCTTTCGCACAGGCTTTCAAAACAGCCATCCGACATTCTTGTCTTTAAACGGCAGAACTGGGAAGTAAGGGCTAAATATAATGCTCTCAGGGAAAAGGCTCTGCAGAGCCCTTTGATAAAAAGCTTTACTGCCTCAATGGAAGAGCCGTCGGGTGAAACGATGGATGCTATGAATGTAGAATCTCCTGCAATAAGTGAAAGCCTGAAAAACAAACAGCTTTTTGTCCTTCCTGTTGAGGATAATTTTTTCTCATTCTTCG
>CAIPJU010001103.1 GCA_903865465.1 uncultured Bacteroidota bacterium | reverse complement strand
TCAAACCCGATTGAGATTTTTCTGCGCACTATTGCAGATTGTTCCTGAGAAGTATCGCAAAAATATATCTTTTTCTACTTTAGCAAGCGAAACAAATGATTCGGTAAAGTTGTTTTTTTCGGAACGACAGAGTCGCTATGGACAAGCCGTTAATTGGATTGAACCAACCATTCCGACCAATAAACCTGGGGCAGGATATGTTACATGGTTGGATGAGTTAATCACTCAAAATAATCAGCAACAAATAAAAAAAACGATAACTACTGACTTGCGTCTGCCAGATCCTGCCAAATCTACCCATCTCAAAACCTGGGGGGATGAACTTGATCTTGCAGTACAAGGCGTTCAATGGTATCAACACAGGGAAGAATTCTTTCGAGTCAGGGTACCTCAAAAGCTAAATGAGCAAGCAGATCTAATTCTGAAATTCTCCTGTATTTTCAGCGATCAGGAGGTTACGGATTGGTTATCCACTATATTGACATACTTAATGATGCTCAATGCCTATGATATTGGAGCTGAAGCGTTAGCCAGACATTCATCACTCTTAAGCCAATACCAAACCAGGCAGAATCTTGTACAGAAAATTGTCCACTTTAGCCTGCAATCAACGGAAAGCTCCATATCATCGCTTGCAAACTTTATCATCCAAGTAACTGACCTCGCAAATAAAACAGGTCAATCTACATTAATCGGTTTCTGTAAAGAAATTCTATATTTCTCATTGTCTAATGTTCAATATCAAAGGGGCTTGAATTTATGGGAAAGCCTTTCTACTTTGTCATGGACGAAGTCTCCTGAATTTATTAGTCCTGCAATGGATCACATAATTGGAATCGATTTTCCTGAGGAATTATTCTTATTCCTTGGGAAAATTGGCTGTCCTGCGGATAACAAGGTGTTTACTTCTTTGCTAGACTTGTTAAAAAGAAGTCGAATACGTATCCATGTTCCAGCCAGTATTCAATTTCTAATTCAATTGAATACCGTTTTATTACCTGACTATTTTGAAAATATGCATTTATGCTTTCAGGAAACTGAAAGCTATGGATGGCTAAATACTCAAATCAACTTCGCAATCCAAAATTATCCTGATTTAGTTTCGAACTTCCCTGATTTCCTGGCAAATATGCCTCTTTCCAATACAGAAAAATTATTGGATTATGTTGTCAGAATTAAGGATAATCGTCAGATTGCCCTGATTTCCTTCGCAATTTTGTTAAATGGAATACGTGACAATAATTCTGTTTCTCGCGGAATTTTTAATAAATGCATTTCTGATTGTCAGAATTGCAATTCAAACGAATTAAGGCTGAGTTTGCCAATATTGCAAGGTCATTGGAATGATTTTTCAAAAGAACAATTATTGTCCATTCAAAATCTGCTACAACAAAAGCTAAGAGGACTGGATAGTAATATTCAAGAAATACAGATTATTCTCGACCACTATAAAAGATTGGATCTAATATCTCAGAAATTTATTGAAGGTGTTGCAAAACAAGATTTAATAGGGATTATTGATGAGTTTATCCCAACTTTGATAAAAGCAACCGATGTGGGAGCTTGGCAAGTGCTTTCAAATCTTACCAATTCATGGGTTGAATTAAGAGGGGAATATCGAGAAAAGCTAGGAACTAGATTTATCGAAAACCAGGCATTTGGTGTGTCTTTTTACCAATTGCACAAATGGCGGGCTGACCTTGAAGGGAAAGGATTATTATTTGAAGCTGATTTGTTCTCATATTGGCTAATTAGAATGCGAGACCAAAAAGTTAATATAGGCTCCGTGATAAGTAGAACTTTGAAATCAAAGTCCGTGGATTACCTCACAGCGGGTAGAATCATTGGATATGAACGAGCAATTGATAAAACTTATTTAAATTTTGCAGTTCAAC
>CAIPJU010001102.1 GCA_903865465.1 uncultured Bacteroidota bacterium | reverse complement strand
CACCGCAAACAAAAGCTCCGGCGCCATATTTGAGAGTGATGTCGAAATTAAAACCAGTGCCAAAAATATCGTTACCAAGAAGTCCATATTCCTTGGCTTGTTTAATTGCAGTTTTAAGTCGTTGAATTGCAAGCGGATACTCAGCACGAATATAGATAAGTCCGTTCGATGATCCTATACTATAGCCGCAGATAGCCATTGCTTCGAGAACTGAATGAGGGTCACCTTCCAGTACTGACCTGTCCATGAATGCTCCCGGGTCGCCTTCGTCAGCGTTACAAACAACATATTTCTCGTCCGATACATTCCTTCTGGCTAATTCCCATTTAAGTCCGGTTGAGAAACCTGCACCACCTCTTCCTCTCTGTCCCGAATCCTTGACAAGTTTAATGACCTCTTCGGGAGTCATCTCCGAGAGAACTTTTCCAAGAGCTGCGTAGCCATCGCGTGAAATGTACTCATCAATGTTTTCAGGGTTGATGAATCCGCAGTTTCTCAGGGCAATCCTCATCTGCTTCTTGAAAAATCCCATATGTTTGGAATCTGCAACAGGCTCCTTGGTCTTGGGGTCCTGATAGAGGAGTCTGGTGACTTTTCTTCCCTTAATAACGTGTTCTTCAACTATTGTCTGTGCATCTTCGGGTTTTACCTGGACGTAGAAAGTGTTGTCGGGCATCACCTTCACAATTGGTCCCTTCTCGCAGAATCCGAAACATCCTGTAAGGATTACCTGAACGGATTCGTTCAGACCCTTTGCATCGAGTTCATCCCTGAGATTACAGACAATAGCATCGCTTTCGGCCGCATGGCAGCCTGTGCCGCCACAAACCAGAAGATGCATACTGTATTTCGACATAGTTTTTCCTCCTTATTCTTTTAAGTCTATAGTTTGATAATTTACAGGGATGATGCCGTCAACGAGCTCTCCTGTCTTGATATATTTTTCGATGATCTGATCTGCCCTCTTAAGGTCAACAAAACCAAAGACGACCGGATCCTGACCCGGGAGCTTAACTTCAATGGTAGGTTCTGCATAGCAATAGCCCATACATCCGGTTTGGGTTACCACACCTTCTATGTTTCTCCTGTCGAGCTGCTCAAGGAAAAACTCCATGATAGTCTTTGAACCAGATGCAATACCGCATGTAGCCATGGCAACCTTTACCTGAACGATATTTTCAGGATTCAGCGCCCTGGTACGGATATCCATCCCGGTCTGTAATTCTTCGCGTTTCTTTCTGAGATCCGCAAGTGAACTGATTTTTGACATTTTTCTTTCTTTTAAGGTTATTTTATCTTCAGAGTTCTTAATCGGCTTGATTTATCCCTCTAAATTTATTCATTTTTTTATTTTATCGCCGCTTAACTTTTACACAATTTCTTTGTAAACGACTCCTGTAACTTCAATTTCCATAAGGTTAACTGCTATCATTCCCGCTAAATCTTCAAGCAGTCCCCTTTCATATAATGTGTTCACCCCAAGGTATTCCTTTGTTTCTCTTGTCGAAAAAGTATATTCACCATGGTCAGTAACATGTGTGTAGATGAAATCAACTGCAGGATTGGCAGCTATCAGGATGATCAGAACTCCAACTATATCACCGAGTGGCTGGCGATCGAAGTGGCTGAAAGATAAATTTGCAGTCACCTCTGTGCCTTTCCCTTCAACTGAATTTATTTGCAATTTTCCACCTGTTAGTTCCGTATGATATTTGAAAAGGGGGAGCCCCATACCTATATTCCTCGTTGTACGGGTTGTGACGAAAGGGTCAGTAATACTCTTTAAAATATCTACTGGAATTCCGCTCCCATTGTCCTTTATCTTAATGCAGTAACTATCTGCCGCAACAGATTCACTGATCGAAATGCATATTTCATCTGCCCCTGCCCTGAGGGAGTTCTGGGTGATATCGAGTATATTTAAAGATAGTGCTTTCATCTTATTTCTGTTTTTCTTCCATCGACTCCTTTGAGTGCTGCCCTGATCTCCCTGAATGAAACTTGTGGTATGTAAAACTCAGTGTGCACTCTGCCTATCTCTTCCGGGAAATGAGCATCGGAGGATCTTATTGTTTGATAATTATTTATTTCGTAATGCTTTTCCTCAAATTTGTTATGTAATGAAGCAGGAGATAACTCCAGGGCATCTGCGTTTAGTCCAGCCGGAAGAAAACCCAGCTGACTATAGATACTGTTTTTACTTTTGTCGATATGTGCAGGTATGAATAAGCCATTGAGTGAATGAACAAAGGATTCTATTTCATCCATCCCTTTGTCGAGTGCGTTGATCAGAAGCTTATCCTCTTCATAAACAATGTTTTCATCTTCGTCGACCACAACCTGGTAACCAAATTTGGAAGTGTCGTTCATTATTTCAGGAAGGTTTGAATCGAGATAGACCTGAAATGAATCAAGGGTGTCGCTGTTTTCAAAGAATGCAAGACAATGGACCTCCTCTTTGGTTGTAACTTCGGCTCCCTGCATTACATAAATACCTTTTGCGGATGCCATTCGTGCAGTTATTCCGCACTGTCTTGTTGAATTATGATCGGTAATGCCAATAATATCAAGACCTTTCCTCGAAGCTTCTTCAACGATCCTTCCCGGGCTCATGGCGAGGTCGCCGCAAGGAGAAAGTACAGTGTGAATATGAAGATCGGCCCTGAAAGTTCTCATTTCTTTTTAATTAACTGATATAAGATACCTGCAACTGAAAAGGTATCGAGAGTAGTCGTCAGAACGGGTATGTTTTCAAGATTGCTCTTTTCTATGGTTCCTTCCTCGGCAGTCAGTCCCCTGACAAGAATAATTGCGGCAAGATCTTTCAATGAGGCAACAGCAATGATATTCTGGTGAGTCTGCAGAGTTATCCATAACTCGCCTTCACGGGCGTTGCCAATAACGTCGCTAAGAAGATCGGATACATAGCAGCCTGTAATTTCATTCTGAAGGCCGCCGGCACCTGAAATTAATTTCAGATCGAGGGTTTCAATAATATCAGCTATTTTCATCTTCTGCACCTATTTTGTTACAATTTTTATTGAGTCTTTCCTTTCCCCATATTGTCTCCGTGATCCTTAATGCATGACCCGAATTGAGAAGATTCTGTTTTATCATCTGTTGTTGCATAAAGATGCAATGGCTAAGCTGGGCATCACCCCTGACAACATCATCGGCCAGGGTCTGACAATCGGGAGCTCCGCAGGCAGCACAGTCAAAACCGGGAAGGAAGCACATGAGTCTGCGTTTCCGGTCCATCTTTTTTAGTGCAGTATGTATGTCTTCATCAAGCTTGCCCATTGGTCTGGGTTCAATATTACCCCAATATCCATATTCGTTAATATCCAGTGTATCGTCAGAGAGTTTCCTGTTTTTGTCATCCTCTCTTACCTTGTACTCTTCAGCAAGGTTTTTAAGTCTTTCTACAGTAAGAAACCTGTTTCCGCTTATGAGTATGCCTCCGGCACAGCTTTCATCGCAGGCTCTTAGTTCCAGGAAATCGATGTTGTCGAGCTTCTCATTTTCGATATTCTCGAGAAATTCATTAACATTCTTTATTCCATCTATTGCCAGAGCCCGGCCATTGGAATGAACCACTTCACCTCGGGTAAGGCTCCATAGTATTCCCCTTGAGGACAAAAGATCATCAGTCTGGGGCGGTTCTGTTTCGGTATATTTCCTCTGGAGATATTTCAGTATTCTGTTATAGAGGAAATTGATGTTAATAACCCCGTTAACAGCTGATTCTATCTCTCCAACAGGACTCTTTACGGCTGCTATTTTTGCAGCACAGGGAGTGGCATAGAATATTCCAATTTCTTTATCACTATATCCTGAAGCCTTTAATTTTTCCCTGTAATAACGCGACGACATATCGATAGGTGGGTTTACCCTGATGATATTATTGACAAGAGTTGGAAATTTAACCTGTATAAGCCTCACTATTGCAGGGCAGTATGATGAGATCATTGGTCTTTCCTTGCGGTCGTGCATGTACTGTTTTGTTGCTTCAAGTACCAGATCGACGGTGTTTTCAACTTCGTAGACGTGAGTAAAGCCCAGTTCTTTAAGAGCCCTGTAGATGCTTGAAGTCATTATCTTCCTTGGGAACTGACCGATAAGAACACTTGGTATGAGGATTACCCTTACAGGGAATCGGAAAATCATTTCAAGGTCATCCTGCTCGACTGATATGGCAGAAACGGGACAGGCCTTGTAACATTCACCGCAATCAACGCAGCGGTTGACTATTATTGAAGCCTTTCCCTGTTTTACCCTTATAGCCTGGGTAGGACAGGCAGTAACGCAATGGGTACAGCCAAAGCATAGATCCTTGTCAACGATCAATGCATGGTGAAAATCGCGCTGGCTTCCTTTAACCTTCATAAGGCCTTACATTATTTATGAGTTCAACAACCGTTCCTTCACCGGGAACACTTGAAATATTCATAAAATCGCTGTTCTTCTGCATATTAGCTAAACCCATTCCTGCTCCAAAACCCATCTCCCTTACCTGCTGGGAAGCTGTTGAAAATCCTTCCTTCATGGCCTGTTCTATATCTGCAATTCCGGGTCCCTTATCGGTTATAATGATCTTTATCTGCTTTTCGTCTATCTGAACATCTACTACTCCAGAATAGGCGTGGGCAACCACGTTTACCTCACCCTCATACAGGGCAATTACAATCCTTTTGGCTATTGAGTGGTCAACATTCAGCTGATTTAGTACTTTTTTAACTGAACTTGCTGCATTTCCAGCTTTTGAAAAATCACCACCGGCTATTTTATGCCTGAATTGCATTGGCTAGTAGATTGATTTGATTCCTGCTTTGTATAATTCACCTGATATATGAAATACCGAGTGAGGGCTCTCAATAAGAGTGATATTGTTCTCCATTGCCAGCGACAGAATATCCTCGCCAATTTTTTTATCCCTGGCGAAAATCACACAACTTATGTCCGACATTTCTGAAGTCCTTATTGCCTGCAAATTGGCCAGCCCTGTTATCAGAACCATGTGCTCCTGCTGAAGGGTAAGTACATCGCTCATCAGATCGGAGGAAAAAGCATAATCAATTTTGACATCCGGTACATCGCCGCAGCATAATACCTTTCCTTCTATCAGATTACTTATCTCCTGAATTGTCATCTCTTTCGTAGCCTGTTGATAATTTTTTAACTAAACGCTTCAAATACCTTATTTTTATAATTATGGCGCAAAATTAACAATTCTTTGTTAAATATATAACATTGTTAATAAAATAACAAATATTTAAAACACTTCTAAATAACAGCCTTTTATTATCTGGCAGTTCATTGGCTATCAGTCAAATGGTTTAAATGGATTATTTGGATCTTATCTTGTTCTTTTATTCGCAAATTCAGAACGGGAGTTCCACCGCGGGAAAAAAGTGCTGGTCGAAATCCCGTAACCAACAGTAAAAGCTAGTTTTGCATCTTCAGCAATTCCTTCAAGATCCCATTTATCAGGCTCATAATTATCGGCAGGACGGTGATACTTGTTTGTCATATAATCCTTGACCATTACCGAAGTCCACTCCTTTCCGTTTTTCCTGCTCTCCAAATTACCTCTTGCATAGGAGGATGGAATTCCAACTTTAGCAAATGAAAAGTGATCGGATCGAAAAAACATACCTGTCTGTGAATCAGGATCCTTTATAATATATCTACCCTGTTCTTTAGCTGCGATTTCAAGCAGACTATCCAGATCAGACTGTCCATATCCGGTTATCATCAGGTCTTTCATTCTTCCCAGGGGAAGCAACAGGTCGTTGTTAAAGCAGGCAAGGGTTTTTGTTGCCGGGAATACAGGGTGTTCCGTATAGTAAGTTGAGCCAACAAGACCCTGTTCCTCAGCTGTCGGGAAGAGTATCATAACAGACCTCTGTGGACGTCGTTTCAGGGCAGCGAAGGATTTTCCTATCTCAAGCGCCCAGGCCATTGAGGTTCCGTTATCGACTGCACCATTGTATATTGAATCTCCATTCTCTTTTTCACCAAGGCCGAAGTGGTCCCAGTGAGCTGTGTAGACTATGCATTCATCTTTACGCGTCGTTCCTTTCAGTATACCGGCAACATTTGTTGATGAATTGTAAGTGATTTTATTGTTGATTGACAAGGATATAGAAGTACTCAACGAAAAACCTCTGAAATTCCTGTTACAGGCCGACTTCCTGAGATCGGCAACATTGTATCCCAGCTTACTGAAAATCTTCTCTGACGATTCTGCTGAAAGCCATCCCGTGAAACTGCACATTGTTTTATTACTGTCAGCAGACTGTATATAAAAGCCGGATGTCATCGCCTTTTTACGTGGAATGGAATATGCGTAACCTGCACCTTCAGTCTCATGAATTATCAGAACCCCGGCAGCTCCGTGCCGGGCGGCCTCTTCAAATTTATAGGTCCACCTGCCATAATAGGTCATTTCCCTTCCCCTGAAATAGCTTGAGTCGCTTGTGTACAATCCAGGATCGTTGATAAGAACCACTACTGTCTTTCCTTTTACATCAAGGCCTGCATAGTCATCGCGAAGATATTCGGGAGCGACAATACCGAATCCGGCAAATACCAGTTCGGACTCTTTTATTACGATATTTTCAATAGTTTGGGGAGAGGTAAGGGCAATGTCATCAGGCGAATTGAGTCTTAGTTGACTCTTATTTGAATTAATGGTTACGGCGCCATTAACCCTTGAGCTGATTTCAATCATAGGAACCGACTGAAACCAGTTGCCATCGAAAGCAGGTTCAAAGCCAATATTCTTAAGCTGATCTGCCAGGTAATTAACGGTTATCTTTTCGCCTTCGGTAAATGGTTTCCTGCCCATAAAGCCGTCTGATCCGAGCTTGCTCACATATTGAGCCAGACCCCGAGCCGAGATCTTAGTGCGGGCCTGCTCCATATCCGATCCTTTGCATGCTGACAGGAGAAGCAAAAATATCAGGATCCCAAAATGGTTTTTCATTTCAACACAATTAATGTTTCGCCGGCATCAGCATAATATGATTCCTATCTTAACACCGCATTCCCGATCAATACCCTGCCGCTCTTCCAGAATGCCCTGAAGTAGGGGTCATCAGATATATATATTACTTCCCCTTTACCAATCGTTTCAGATCCCAATACAAGCGAATTCTTCATCTTATCCCTGAACTTAAATCCGGCAAAGCCTGCAATAGGTTCTTTATCTGTTATATAAGCTATATTATTACCAGTTTCGAGATAAGGATATCCTGCCGATCGTTTCAGGATGAACCACTCGCTGCCCATACCGAAAACCAGTGGGTTGGTTTCATCGAGTTTTACACGGTAAATGCTGCCTTCCGACCTTGTTGAAAGGAAATATCTTCTGTCGTTTGTAT
>CAIPJU010001101.1 GCA_903865465.1 uncultured Bacteroidota bacterium | reverse complement strand
TGCTGCCTTGTTATTTTTCCTCACTGCTCTCGGAGCAGGAAATCCTGAATTTTTGTTTTTTACCAAAGGCCATCCGACAATAGGTGTGCTGATTATGTTTAATTTCTATCGTATAATCGGGGGAATAGGAGTGGGACTTGCTTCTGCAGTATGCCCTATGTATATAAGTGAAATTGCCCCGGCCGATATCCGCGGAAGGCTGGTATCAGTCAATCAGTTTGCTATAATATTTGGTATACTGGTTGCCTATTTTGTTAACTGGGGGATTGCGCGGGGACATACTATTGATTGGGTAAATTCAACAGGTTGGAGATGGATGTTTATTTCTGGGGCCGTCCCTGCAGGTCTGTTCGCCCTACTGCTTACATTGGTACCGGAAACGCCGAGATATCTGGCACTCAAAGGGCAAGATGAAGCTGCAATAAAAGTGCTTACCAGAATAAACGGCATTGATCGTGCTAAGGAGATTTTACAGGAGATAGAAACGACAGTAGAAAAATCATCAGGTGAATTATTTGCCTATGGGAAAGTTGTAATAATCATAGGTATCCTGCTTTCTGTTTTTCAGCAGTTTGTTGGCATAAATGTCGCCCTGTACTATGCTCCAAGGATATTCGAAAGTATGGGTGCAGCCAAGGATGCTTCAATGCTGCAAAGTGTTGTAATGGGTCTGATCAATGTCATCTTTACAGTTGTAGCTATTTTAACAGTCGATAAATGGGGGAGGAAACCTTTGTTATACATGGGATCAATAGGAATGGCTATTGGTATGTTTGCTATAGGAGCCCTTTCCTTCTTTAATATTATCGGCATATTGACTCTGGTATTTATTATTATCTATACGGCATCTTTTATGATGTCATGGGGGCCAATCTGCTGGGTGCTAATCTCAGAGATATTTCCAAATAAAATCAGGGGTAAAGCAGTTGCCATTGCAGTAGCGGCACAGTGGGCTGCGAATTTCTTTATATCATCCACTTATCCGGCATTGATGGAAATAAGCGGTGGTGGAACATATTGCTTTTACGGTTTAATGAGTGTCCTCTCTTTCATTTTTGTCTGGAAAATGGTTCCGGAAACAAAGAACAAAACTCTGGAGCAAATTGAAAAACTCTGGAGCAAGTAAGAAAGTCAGAAGTGAAACATTATTAGCCGGGACAGGAGCGGAGGCGGAAAGTTAAGCAATTGATAATCTTTTAAACTTTTTATGCAAAAAACAATTATTTCATTTTTGTTAAAAAAAATTGCTTATTATTGTGTCATAATGACTCAATAGAAAATTTCAAATTGAAATATTAATAATTTCTAAGGAAAAAAAAGTTGGTTGCCACAACTAATTATTTATCTAATTAATAGAATATCAATTTATTGAATACATAAACATTAAAAACTATAATTATGGCCGGAACTTTTAAATTTACCTTTGGACCCTGGAATATTCATGAAGGATCGGACCCCTTCGGTCCGACGGTAAGAGAAACTATTGGGTTTTCAAAGAAACTCGATTATTACAAAAAACTTGGTTTTGATGGTGTTCAGTTTCATGATGACGATGCTGTACCTGATATGAATGACCTTACACCTCAGCAAATCATCAGTAAGGCAAAAGAGGTAAAGAAACTACTTGACGATCAGGGATTGACTGCAGAATTTGTAGCCCCCAGGTTATGGGAAGATGCCCGGACTATTGATGGCGGATATACTTCCAATGAGGCTTCCTGCCGTCAATATGCAATTGACCGGAGTAAAAGGACCATTGATATAGCAAATGCCCTTGGTACTGATCTGATTGTTTTGTGGCTTGCCCGAGAAGGAACCTATATCCGTGAATCTAAAGACAGCAAGCTTGCTACTGAACGAATAATCGGAGCCATTAACCAGATGCTCGAATATGATCCTAAAGCCAGAATCTGTATTGAACCCAAACCAAACGAGCCCATGGATCATACTTATATTCCAACTACTGGTCATGCAATAGCCCTAGGTCTGCTGAGCAGCGATCATAAACGTGTGGGAGTTAACATCGAAAGTGCACATGCCATTCTAGCCGGACTGGATCCTTCCGACGAAATGGGATTTGCTCTGACATTCAATAAACTCTGGACAGTTCACCTGAATGATCAGAATGGATTAAAATTCGATCAGGATAAATCTTTTGGATCGGTTGACTTACGCAGGGCCTTTAATCAGGTTCGTATTCTCGACAAACACAATTATGGCAGCAATGGCGAATTCGTGGGTCTCGATGTAAAAGCAATGAGAAGCCAAAGAGACGCAGTGGCAACAAAGCATCTGAGCAATAGCAGGGAAATATTCATGAAACTTCTTGAGATCTCACGAAGTCTTAACGATGAGTTCATTGCACAATGCACTGCAGAACGCGACTATGAAGAACTGGACCTTTACATTATGAAATCATTGTTAGGCAAATAGCCAGAGTCTGAATCGAAATAAATTCTACAATACAATGTAGTGCAAATCAGGATATAGCACTTCATTGTTTCTTATCTTTGTTATTATGAAGGGAAAAATTACCATTTCAGGTGTTGGTTGTTGTCTTGTTGACCTTTTATATACCGACATCGATTTTAAGAGTGAAATAATAAAGCCTTATCTCTCAAAAACTCGTGGTGACGGCGGCTTAACCCCGGGTCATCTAGTTTTCAGGGAAGAGTTTGAAAAATATAGCAGTATCCCCTTCGATCAGGTTCTGAGCAGACTAACAAATGGAAGGGCATATACAAAGATAAATATTGGCGGACCATCAATTGTTTCATTGATAAATGCTGCGCAGCTAATTGAGGGGCAGGATTGTGAAGTTCGTTTTTATGGACGGGGAGGAAATGATGAACCGGGGAGATACCTTATTTCATCCATTCAGGAAACACCGGTTCTTCTGAAGAATTATAAACTTATCGATGCTGAGACTCCTTCCACAGCAGTATTATCTGATCCATCGTATGATAACGGGCATGGTGAGCGGATCTTTATAAATTCTATTGGTGCGGCCTGGAAATTAGGAGATCAGGAACTGGACGATGATTTCTTTAATTCGGATATTGTGGTTTTTGGTGGCACTGCACTGGTGCCACAGATCCATGATAATCTGACCGTTATACTTAGGAAAGCCAAATCAAAAGGATGCATAACGATTGTTAATACCGTTTTTGATTTCAGGAACGAAAAGGCCAATCCTGAAAAGAGGTGGCCTTTGGGCGAGAGTGATGAAAGTTATCGTTACATCGATCTCTTGATTACTGATCAGGAAGAGGCATTCCGTCTGAGCGGCGAAAAAGATCCACAAACCGCCATCAGTTTTTTTATCGAAAAAAAGGTTTCATCTCTTATTATTACCAATGGATCAAAAAATATTTCAACATATTCTGATGGGCAGTTTTTTTATTTGTCTGATCTGAATGAAATGCCAGTCTCACAAAAAGTCATCGATGAGAAAGAGAATTTCCTCGATGGCGACACAACAGGATGTGGAGATAACTTTGTAGGCGGCGTCATTGCCTCTGTTGTGACTCAGTTGCACGATGGAGTCAAACATCCTGATATTAAAGAGGCCTGTTGCTGGGGAGTTGTTTCCGGAGGATTTACCTGTTTTTATCTGGGGGGAACTTATTTTGAAGGAAAAGCCGGGGAGAAGCGTGCTAAAATGTTACCATATTATGATGAATACCGGAAGCAGATCGCAGATTGACAAAGGGAAGATGGTCATTTTTGGCGCCGGAAAAATAGGCCGTTCTTTCATTGGCCAATTATTCGGATGCGGTGGCTATAATGTGGTTTTTATTGATGTTGACCCCATTTTGGTTGACATGTTAAACAGGCAGGGAAGTTACCGTGTTGTCATAAAAAGCGATAGGAATGAGGAGATTATTGTCCCGAATGTACAGGCGATTTCTGCCTTCGACAGGAGTAACGTAGTTGAGGCTGTTTCTACTGCAGGAATCATGGCTGTTTCAGTCGGGAAAAATGCTCTTGAAAAGGTTATTCCTGTTGTTGCCGAGGGCTTAATACAAAGAAATGCCAATAATCCCGGAGTGCCGCTCGATATCATCCTGGCTGAAAACATGCGGTCAGCTGCTGAATTTACGAAAGAGATCCTGAAAAAGAATCTTCCTTCCGGTTTCCCTACTGATAACTTAGTAGGTCTCATCGAGACAAGTATCGGTAAAATGGTACCAATCATTCCATTGATTGAATTGGAGAAAGATCCCCTGGTGGTTTTTGCCGAACCTTATAATACATTGATTCTCGATGGAATGGGATTCAGATCAGTTATTCCTGAAATAAAAGGTCT
>CAIPJU010001100.1 GCA_903865465.1 uncultured Bacteroidota bacterium | reverse complement strand
ATTAAAATGTGGTCTTATTAATGTATGATAACTAAAAATTCGTAATTTTGAGAATCAAAATACAGGTAAATATTAAATGTTAATTGAGCCATGCCAGATTTGCTTTATCCAATCAACCCAACCAGAGATATTCCCTGGAATAATCTTCCGCCATTGCCAATTAGAGAAGAGCTACATCAAACAATAGAAATATTGCGAATACTTGGAGATGCAAAGGCTGCATTAGGCAAGCTTCAGGGGCGTAGCGTTGTGATTCCCAATCAAGGGCTATTAATTAATACAATTAGCCTGCAAGAAGCAAAGATTTCAAGTGAGATTGAGAATATATTTACAACAGACGATGAACTGTACAAGGCATTTAGTGATAAGAATAATGAGTCGAACGGAGCATCAAAGGAGGTATTAAGATATAGGGAATCACTCTGGTCTGGCTTTAAGTATTTACAAAATGGAAAGAAATTTGATCAAAGATACTTTATTCAGGTATTTCAGGAAATAAAGCAAACAACTGATACAATTCGACCAGGCTTTGTTCTATTAACTATAAAGCAAGGAGGTACAGGCCCAAATGCCGGTCAGGTAATTTATACTCCTCCAAGAGAGGCTGCTGTAATTCAGGATAGATTAGAAAATCTGATAAGCTTCGTGAACGATGATGAACAATTCAAAATAGACCATATATTAAAAATGGCTATTGCTCATTATCAATTTGAAGCTATACACCCATTTAGGGATGGGAACGGCAGGACAGGAAGAATATTCAACATTAATTATTTGACGAATAAGGGCCTGCTCGATGTTCCAATATTGTTTTTAAGCAGATATATCCTGGATCATAAGAATGATTATTACTCAGGATTAATGGGAGTTTCTCAAAGAGGAGACTGGAAAAACTGGTTATTATTCATGTTGAGAGCTGTTGAAAATACCTCAAATCAAACCTTCAATAAGATTAATGATATTGTATCTGCAAAAGACTCAATCCTGGAACATATAAAGAAAGAAGATCCAAAACTACGAAAGCCTGAAGATTTGACAGAGGCTTTGTTTACACAACCTTTAACCAAAGTAAAACACCTTACCGAAACTAAAATCTATTCCGAAAATACTGCAAGAGAATATCTAAACAAGCTGTGCCTTATGCGAGTGCTTGAGAAGAAAGTACTGGATGGTCATCACTATTATTTAAACCTTGAATTGTATCGCATTCTTTCAGAATAATTTGTTGTAATCCGGCAGGGGTTGTGAAAATGCCGCAAGAGTAAACCTGTGGCTGCCCTTAAAATCTAGCCTATTGTTCACCGAATGACACGAGTCGAGAGAGGCAGCTAATCTATTAAAAAAAATCCCGGCTATCTCACCGGGATTCCTGCTATACCTTATCTATTACCTTCTGCCAGAGCCTTTTCCCCCCGAGCTATGCGAACTGTGGCCGCTGCTGCTTCCTGAACCTGAACTATGGCCTGCTGATGAGAAGCTCCTGTTTCCCCCGCTTCTGCCTGAAATATTTCCGCTGCTTCTTGTCTGTCCCGACGATCTGCCTGCACCGAAACTTTGCCGTGAGAATGACCTGTTGGCCGGCCCTGAAATAACCTGGCTGTTTGCTCTAGGGTCGTTAACAAAAGACTGATTGGATCTCTGTCCCGATGAAGATCTCATATTGAAACCTGAGCTCGTCCTGTTCCCTGAAACCGAACTCTGCGACGGAGGCTGATTATAGGCATACCTGTTATTCATCCCGGATGAATACCTGTTATTGTTTATATCATTTGTTCCCGAAGGTCTTCTTTCTGAGCTGGTTGAACTCTGGTCGGCAGTTGTTCTTATACGGGTGTTGTTCTGTGAATTCGGATAGACGTTACCTGAGCGCCTATCATTCACTGAGCTGTTACCGATTCTTCTTACTTCATTGTTACCTTGCATGCTGAGGTTTGAACTCCTGTCGCTGTTGCTATGAATCCTGTTAAATGCAGCCTGGCCATCTCTGCGGGTTTCAGGGTGAGCGTAAGTTCCATTATAATAGCCCGAATGAATACGGTCATTTACAAATCCCGAGTAATGGCGCTCGCCATGGTAGTACATATCATTCCAGTACCTGTACCTGTGGAAGCTGCAGAGGCGGTAGCGGGAATAGTAATTATTGTACCAGTTAAAGTGGAAGCCATAGTAGTAATCCCAGTAGAAAGGTTCCCATGAATACCACCAACTCGGGTAGTAACCCCAATACCACCTCGAATGCCATCCGATATATCCCGGGCTGAAGATGTACCTTATCAGCGGCCATTCAGCAACAAACACCGTGGTCGTAGGCATTATATTAACACTCCTTCCGTTAACAACGGTGTTATCGCCAGCGTAGCCCGGATTAGGCGTTCCGTTCGCCTGATAATCATAATTCGGCTCAATGATATAGTTCTTGCCATAGAGAGCCTCATCACCGGTCAGCTGTATCTGCACACCTCCGTTATCGAGGTGCTCCACGGTAAAAACAGCTACGTCCTGAACCTCATCTTTGCTTACCGCATCCTGGAGGACTATGTTATGAACATTACCGTTGACATTATCAGTAACAGTAATATAATCGACCTTTTTGTCGCCGTTAAGGTCGAGGTTGTTTATGGGGGTTTTATTATCATTAAGATCCCTTTCAAAATCTTCAAGGGTTTTTGAATCCTGGAATAACTTCATCACCGCATAAAGGTTAAGGTTATCTCCCGGTAATCCCAGGTATTCGGGAGGACGATCCTGTGCCTTAATCACACTACCCGCAGCAATCATTGCCGCAAGGATCGATATTGTTACCAGCTTCTTCATGACTATTTTTTTATTAATTGAAATTGTTCAGAATATTAAATGCAAATGTTGTGCCAAAAGTGAGAATAGTGCTTAGGAGGAGAAGAAATGGGAGAGGTAAACCTGAAGGGATAGAAAGACGAAGTAAACAGGTCATCCTTCACCGACCTCCGTTATATCACCAGCCCTCCAAGACTGATCCATGTTGGTTCTGGGAAAATACTTTTAAGTTCCTTCCATGTGAAAGATATCTACAATCTTGTAAAATTGATAATATTGTAATAACTTTGTGATTACAACTCCAATAATTATGGACTTATCAGTTATACAAATAGGCAATTCCAAAGGGATTAGATTGAGTAAGACTCTTTTGGAAAGATATAATATCAGGGATACAGTTGAATTGGTATTAGAAAAGGGATATATTATTATTAAACCTAAAGCTTCTCCACGTAAGGGATGGGAAAAAGCATTTAAAAAAATGCACGATTCAGGAGATGATAAAGCACTAATGTCTGATGTATTTGAAGACGAAAACCTTGAAGAATGGATTTAATTCAATATCAGATAGTTTTAGTCAATCTTGATCCAACAATTGGCAGCGAGATCAAAAAGACAAGACCTTGTGTTGTTATTTCACCATATGAAATGAACAAATATTTAAATACAGTGATAATAGCACCTATGACTAGTCAGTCAAAAAAATATCCCACCAGGGTTGAAGTTAAACATGATAATA
Source organism: uncultured Bacteroidota bacterium (assembly GCA_903865465.1). Taxonomy (GTDB): domain Bacteria; phylum Bacteroidota; class Bacteroidia; order Bacteroidales; family VadinHA17; genus LD21. The sequence goes on along the minus strand of CAIPJU010001100.1, from coordinate 1,902 downwards.
AAATAGGTTGGATTGTCCTGGACCAAATTCGTACAATCGATAAACAACGGATTATTAAAACTCTTGACAACCTTATTGATAATGAGATAGAACAAGTTAAGATGACAATAAAAGAATTATTGGTTGACTGAATGAAACGGTGGGCAATTAGTAGGAAATGAGTGGTGCGCAGCACCCAGCTATTATTACATATTGAACTGTACTCCCAACAGAAACTCAAAAGATTCTTCTTTCCAATAAATAAGGCTTCGTGTGGTCGTTCCATCGACCTTCCATGAAGCCGTGTTGCACGAAATGCCTATCCGTGTCTTAATTGAAGGTTTTTAGTAAGCTATGGGGATTCAATAAATCAATACTGTTTAAGGGTTTTAATTAAGATGTTCCTTCCATGTTGTTTTCTTTGATCTTCGGAGCCGTTTAATTATCTAGTAAACCCGAATCAAATTTGTCCTTTAAGAGTCGATTTTTACCTGTAAAAGTGATCGCTTCAATTGCTACCTGAGCTTTGAAGGCGGCGGTGTGTTTCTTTCTGCGCTTTTTCAAAATGGATTCATTTAATCGATTATATTAAACTTAACCAGTGGTCCTTATTTTGGTGAGTATTATACTAAGACATTTATTTAGTTTTATTTAATTATTTATACTTTTGTTTTATTTCGTATTGTTATTTTATTTAATATCGCAATCATTAAAGGACGAATTAACAAACCATACTTATGAAAAAACTATACCTATACTTATTTTTTATTATGGTTGCCCCGGTTTTACTGCAAGGTCAAACTAAAAACATGAGAACTATTGAGGGTACAATCACCAATAAGATGACAAATGAGAAGCTTGCTGGAGTAAGTATTGTAGTCCCTGGTACTACCAGAGGTATTACAACCAATATTGACGGGCACTATTCAATTGATGTTCAACTCAGGGATTCTCTGCTGCAATTTTCGTTTATAGGATACTTAACACAGGCTATTCAAATTAAAAATCAAACGAAAATTAATGTAGCCTTAGTTGAAAACATTAAAAATCTTGACGAAGTGATTGTAGTAGGTTACGGGATGCAGAAAAAAAGTGATTTGACCGGCTCTATTTCTACTGTTAATATAAAAGAACTGAGTGAAAGGAACGTAAGTTCAGTCAGTCAGGCTTTACAAGGCCAGGTTGCAGGAGTTGATGTTAGTTCCAGTTCTGGGACTCCGGGAGCTGGAGTTACAATCAGGATACGTGGTATTGGTACCATAAATAATTCTGACCCACTATTTGTTGTTGACGGTATGATGGTTAATGATATAGATTTTGTTAACCCAAATGATATAGAATCAATGCAGGTATTGAAAGATGCTTCAGCCACTGCTATTTATGGTTCAAGAGGGGCAAATGGAGTCATCATTCTAACAACCAAGAAAGGTTCCAAAGGCGATGCTGTGATTAATTTCTCTTCATATTATGGTGTACAAAATGCATGGCGTTCTTCGAATGTTATGGACGGTCCAACATGGGCGTATTTAAGAAACGAAGCTTTGATAGCCAAAGGTTATGCACCGATTGTTCCTGATCCTTCAAAACTACCAACAACCAATTGGCTTAAAGAGATTTCAAATGAAAATGCTTCTATTTCAAATGTTGACCTTTCTATTTCAGGAGGTGGTGAAAAAGGCAGTTATTATTTAAGCATTAACAAATTTGATCAGGAAGGTATTATTAAAAAGACCAGTTACAACAGATTAACTCTTCGCAGTAACTCAACTCTCGATGTTAAACCATGGTTAAAAGTAGGTGAAAATATCACCCTTATTAAAACAACCAGCCATATGCCGCCTCCAGGTGATGAATGGACAGGTCCCCTGCTGACAGCTTTGGTCAGGGACCCGGTAACTTCGGTCAGAAATGCTGATGGCTCTT
>CAIPJU010001099.1 GCA_903865465.1 uncultured Bacteroidota bacterium | reverse complement strand
GATTTGTTTTGTGACCTTTTCTTTTTCCAATAACTTAATAATTAAGATATTGAGACCTACTCGAAATTGTCACAAGATCTCTTCATAGAAGTAGGCAACCTTCCTGTCAGCATCATCCCAGGTGTAGATTTTCTTATTTCTGTTAAGGAAGTAGTAATTGAGCAGAGCAAAATCTCCTGCACACATTGTGGCGTGCGAAAAAAGGAAAAGCGATATACTCCATTTCCATAAACCCGGTGCCAGGTAGAGAAAAACAAGAAAGGCAGAACTGATCAGAATAAAGGGTATCAGGGCAATTATCCGGAACTGCAGAGGGCTTGCAACATACCTGTGAGCGGTAACATAGAAGAGATACTGCTTCAGATCCATCCCTATCCTGATGTTTCTGGCTCCTGAGAGGAAAAATGGGATTATATGCAATCCTTCGTGGAGAGGGATCGATAACAGGGGAAAAACCACGAGTCCCAGCAGGGAATGGAGCATTATTCTTCCATGAGGGAAGATATATACGAGCTTTAATCTGACACCCAGGGCAATAAGAAAAAAGGCAAAGCAAACGGCCCAGAAAAACATGGTCAGGGCCGACTTTCTCCTAAGATAGTCAACGATGAAGGGAATAAGTTCGTTGTACCTGATTTCAAGAAGCTGCCTGAATCGCGACTGATCTTCAAGGTCTTCAACTGTCAGTGCCATCGGAATAAGGTTTTGGTAAATTTACCGTTTTATATATTTCCGGGCAAGCATGATGGAGGATTTGTTTCATTGACCAATTATTCTGGCCGCGATGACAAATGAATATTATGGCCCTTAATTTGATACATTTGTAAGTTAAAAAAGCTTAGTGAGACCACTTCTGACTATATTATTCTTAGTCTCTTTTGTTACCGCAGCCCGTGGTCAGAGTGACTCTGTACAGCAAAAAAGCGATACATTGTCTGGCAAACTATTTATTCTTCAGAAGGTTAAGCGTGATGGAGTAACTCTTCCCGAAGTTGAGATCAAGGAGGTAGATGTTATGGCGCCGGCAGCAACAACAAAAGCCAGGAAAAGTGATTTCCGTAAGTATGACCGTTTGGTTTACAATATAAAAAAAGTATATCCCTATGCCAGGATTGTGCGGAAAAGACTTCAGAAGGTTAATGAAGAGATAATGAACATCACAGATGAAAAGGAGAGAAAAAGGTATCTGAAGGGTGTGGAAAAGCAAGTTTTTGCTGAATATGAAGGCGATATAAAACAACTCACCATAAGTCAGGGCAAAATTCTCATTAAGCTGATAGACAGGGAAACCAGGAATACCTCTTTTGACCTTATCCGTGAATACAGGGGGAAGATCTCCGCTGCCTTCTGGCAGGGAATAGCACGCATATTCGGAACTAACCTTAAAGAGGAATACGATCCCTATGGCGATGATATTCTGATTGAGGTGATAATTAATGAAATAGACGCCGGAACTTTATGAATGGTTGTTCTTAATGTTACTGCTGATATGAAAAGGATATTCATAGCCATAAAAGTTTACCCTGGTGAGCACCTCATGGGCATGCTGACCTCATTTCAGAAGGAGTTGATCAAAGAAAGCATCAAATGGACCGATCCTGGCAATATCCACATTACTTTATCATTCCTTGGTGATACTGAGGAAAGCCTGATTAAGGCTATAAGCAATGACCTGAGGCAACGATGCTTTGGTTTTGCTGCCTTTGATCTTATACTTTCCGGGGCTGGCATCTTCAAAAAACAAGATGATCCAAAAGTAATCTGGACAGGGATAGGGCAGTCGGACAAACTTACTGCTCTTAATGAGATTGTAAAGAAGGGTCTTGATGAAGTGGGAGTTGAGCTCGAAAACCGTCCCTTCAGGCCTCACCTTACACTCGGGAGGATAAGGTCGTTAAAGGAACCTGGCACCCTCGAGGCTTTGATTGACAGGTATAAGAATATCGAACTTCAGAAAGTGTCTGTAAATGAAGTGATCCTCTATGAAAGTATTCTTCGCAGGGAAGGTTCACTTTATAAACCGGTCGATAAATTTATTCTCTGAAATAATAGTAATCTTGAACCTCCTCCCTTACCTGCATTCACATAATTTTTTAATTTTGCAACAAAATTTATCTGACCTGGGGTTATCGGATGACTGATACATTTGAAGCAAAGGGAAAACGCAAGAAACTTGTTGAAGAGCTCAGGAAGAAGGGCATATCCGACGAAGAGGTACTGAGAGCTATGGATACTGTGCCACGCCATCAGTTCATGGATCCTGCATTTCTTAATCATGCTTATCTCGATAAAGCCTTTCCCTTGTCGTCGGGACAGACAATTTCACAGCCATTCACAGTTGCATTTCAGACTTCATTGCTTGAGGTTAAAAAAAGAGACAAGATTCTGGAAGTAGGAACAGGTTCTGGTTATCAGGCTGCTGTTCTGGCTGAAATGGGGGCAAAGGTCTATACTATAGAACGTTTCAGGGAACTTTTCATAAAAGCCCAGCAGACCCTTGTATCTCTGGGATATTCAATTGATTTCTTTTATGGCGACGGATATGAAGGTAAGCCTCAGTACGGACCATTCGATGGGATCTTAATAACAGCAGCTGCACCTGAAATTCCTGAAAAACTGCTGCAACAGTTAAAGATCGGTGGAAGAATGGTTGTTCCTGTCGGAGCTCAGGGATCGCAGGTTATGACTGTTATTGAACGAGCCGGTGAAGAATTATTCGATTATTCGACCCATGGTAATTTTACATTTGTCCCTATGCTTAAAGGGACAGTTAACGGAAAATAAACTAAAATGAAGATATTCAAACTTGTTTTTTCGCCCATTGAAGTTAATACGTATATTCTTTCCGATAGTTCGGGGAATTGCGCGGTAATAGACTGCGGATGTTATAACGAATCAGAATTTAACAACTTTGTTCAGTTCCTGGAGGCCGAAGAACTTAAACCAGTGTTGCTTTTAAATACCCATTGCCACCTCGATCACCTGTTTGGCAATAAATTTATGCTTGAAAAGTATAATCTCCGTACCCTTTCATGCGAACTGGACGAGATTAACAGGAAGAATGCAGCTCAGCATGCCATGCTTTTCGGTCTGACGATGGAAACACCTCCTGAGCCGCAGGAATATATTACCCAGGGGCAAATCATTTCATTTGGTGACATTGAACTTGAAGCCCTTCATGTCCCCGGCCATACAACAGGAAGCATGGCATTTTATTCGAAAAAAGAAGGAGTGGTTTTTACAGGTGATGCGCTATTTGCAGGGAGTATTGGAAGAACAGATCTTCCGGGAGGAAGCTATGAGACCCTTTTGAACAGCATAAGAAGCAGGTTATTTACTCTGCCCCAGTCAACAGAGGTTTATCCGGGACATGGTAACAAAACTACCATAGAGAAGGAGATGAAAACAAATCCTTTTTTTCTCTCATAGTGGTTTAAAGATTTCTAAGGCTTCAAATGTATTCTGTTTCTTAACTGCAGAGTGTTAAGTTAGTGTTTATAATTCATATTGCTAACCTAACAAAAGTCCTGTTTATTTTAACGATATTTTCATATTATTGCCCGGCCTTTCTTTGAATAGGGCGGAGTTAATTTTTAATCAAAATTACGTTTTCATATGCCAGCAGATAAATTTGTAAGCCGCCATAATGGTCCGCGCGAACATGAATTACCAAAGATGTTGAAAATAATCGGGGTAAGCTCGGTCGATCAGTTGATTGAACGCACAGTTCCTAAATCGATTATGCTTGAGAAGCCTCTCCGGCTACCTGAACCAATGAGTGAATATGAATACCTTAATCATATCAGAAATGTCGGCAGGAAGAATAAACTGGCAAGGTCCTTCATCGGACAGGGATATTATGGTGTTGCTCCCCTGTCGGTGATAACACGAAATGTGCTCGAGAATCCTTCATGGTACACTTCATACACTCCTTACCAGGCCGAAATTTCGCAGGGCAGGCTTGAAGCCCTTCTTAATTTTCAGACCATGATAAGCTCTCTTACGGGGATGCAGATTGCCAATGCTTCTCTACTTGATGAGGCTACCGCAGCTGCTGAGGCCATGATAATGATGTTTAATTGCCGCTCGAGGGCTTCAGTAAAAGCAGGGGCTAACAAATTTTTCATCGACAGTGATGTTTTTCTTCAGACTCTTGATGTCATGAAAACCCGTGCAAAACCTCTGGGCATTGAGCTCATAATCGGAAAATACACGAAAGCCGTTTTTGATGAATCATGGTTCGGGGCATTTGTACAGTATCCCGCTGCTTCAGGGGACCTTAGAGATTACAAAGATCTTGCTCATATGGCCCATTCGGCGGGAATGCTAGTTGGTGTTGCCGCCGATCTTATTAGTCTCGCCCTGTTGATACCTCCGGGAGAGTGGGGTGCTGATATAGTTGTGGGTTCAAGTCAGAGGATGGGCTTACCGATGAGTTTTGGCGGCCCTCATGCAGGCTTTTTTGCAACGAAAGAAGAGCTTAAACGTAACATGCCGGGACGAATTATTGGTATTTCGGTAGATGCCCAGGGGAATAAAGCTTTGCGAATGGCACTTCAGACCAGAGAACAGCATATCAAACGCGAAAGGGCAACTTCGAACATCTGTACAGCTCAGGCCCTGCTTGCTTCTATGTCGGGAATGTATGCGCAATACCACGGCCCTGCAGGTTTGAAAAACATAGCAAAACATATTCACTTTTCAGCTGCAACAATTAGTCTTGCAATTAGAAGAATGGGATACCGTCAGGCGAATTCAATGTTTTTCGATACTCTGAAGTTTGAACTAAGCGGAGGGATCACTTCAGAGACAATCCGTAGCTTGGCCCTTGAAGCCGGATTTAACTTCTTTTATCCTGACGATGAAACAGTAGTTTTCAGTACTGATGAGGTTATTACTTTCCGCGAGATGGATACCATTGTACAGATATTTGCAAAGGCTGCCGGTAAAGAGGCTGAAAAAGTGACCAGGTTCTGTAACTGCAAATGTATTGAGGATAAGCTTCTGAGAGAGTCGGCCTTCCTCACCGAAGGAGCTTTTAACCGCTATCATACAGAGACTGAGATGATGCGATATGTTAAAATGCTTGAAAGGAAAGATTTCTCACTGACCCACTGTATGATACCATTGGGTTCCTGCACCATGAAGCTAAACCCGGCAACATCGTTATTCGCAATGAGCTGGCCCGAATTTGGCAACATTCATCCTTTTGCACCTGCTGATCAGGCTGGAGGATATTATCAGATTATGGATGAACTTGGTAACGCATTGAAAGAGATAACAGGATTCTCAGCTATTTCGTTTCAACCCAATTCAGGCGCTGCAGGAGAATATGCAGGACTGACCCTTATTCGCGAATATCATGAGACCAGAGGCAACTCAGGAAGAAACGTTGCACTGATACCTTCATCGGCGCATGGAACGAATCCCGCAAGTGCTGCAATGGCAGGGATGAATATAGTTGTTGTGGATTGCGATGAAAAGGGGAATATCAGCGTAGAGGACCTCAGGAAAAAAGCAGAGGAGAACAGTGAAAAGCTGGCCTGTTTCATGATCACATATCCGTCAACACATGGTGTTTTTGAGGCTGCAGTTATTGAAATGACTGATATTATCCATAAAAACGGCGGGCTTGTCTACATGGATGGCGCAAACATGAATGCCCAGGTTGGACTTACAAGCCCCGGACGTATCGGAGCAGACATATGCCATCTTAACCTTCACAAGACATTTGCAATACCTCATGGTGGCGGCGGACCGGGAGTAGGTCCTATTCTTTCGAATGAAAAGCTCGCAGAATTCATGCCTTCACATCCGGTGGTAAATACCGGAGGAAGCCATGGCACATCGGCTGTGGCAGCGGCTCCATTCGGCAGCGGACATGTTCTGACCATTTCTCACGCTTATGTTATGATGATGGGTTCAGCCGGACTTACAGAAGCAACAAAATATGCCATACTTAATGCAAACTATATTGCTGCCTCGCTGAAGGGCTGGTTTGAAACCCTTTATACAGGAACTGAAGGTTTTGTGGCTCATGAAATGATTCTCGACTGCAGAAATTTCAAGCAAGAGTCAGGTATAACAGAAGCTGACCTTGCCAAACGATTGATGGATTACGGTTTTCATGCTCCAACGCTCTCATTTCCTGTCCATGGAACCCTGATGGTTGAGCCAACAGAATCGGAGTCGCTGCATGAGCTTGACAAATTCATCTCAGCGATGAAATCGATTTGGGATGAGATGCAGGAAATAAAAGATGGAACAGCTGACAAGACCGACAATGTCCTGAAGAACGCACCACATACAATAAATGTTCTTACTGCAGAAGAGTGGAACCATTCATATACCAGGCAAAAAGCTGCCTATCCGTTGAAATGGATCATTGAGAATAAGTTCTGGCCATCAGTAGGACGAATTGATGATGGTTATGGTGATCGTAACCTTGTCTGTTCCTGTGAGCCAATCGAAGCTTACAGGCAGGAATCTTTTGAAAAATGAAAAAGGAAATCCTGCTGTTGTTCTCACTGACCATTGCAGTCATCTCATGCGGACCTGTAAGCCATAAAGATAAACAGGAAAGAGAAGGATCATCCATGAATAAAAATTATCAGGTTAAGTTAATAACAGTCGACCCTGGTCATTTTCATGCCGCCCTAGTACAAAAAACGATGTACGATCAGGTTTCGCCCGAAGTTCATGTCTATGCTCCCCTAGGACCCGATTGTGATCAGCACCTGGGACGAATAAATTCATATAATACCAGAAAGGTAAATCCGACATCCTGGCAGGAAGTTGTTTATAAAGGCAATGACTTTTTCGAAAAAATGATTTCCGAAAAATCGGGTAATGTTGTGGTGCTTGCCGGAAATAATGCAAAAAAAGCAGAGTACATATCGAAATCGGTTACTGACGGGCTTAATGTTCTGACAGATAAACCTATGATAATAAGAGCTGAAGATTTTCAGCTTCTTGAAGATGCTTTCAGAACCGCTAAGGAGAAGGGTGTTCTTCTGTATGATATTATGACTGAACGTTATGAAGTTACCACGATACTTCAAAAGCTTCTTTCGCAAAAATCTGAGATATTTGGAACCTTAATCGACGGAACAAAGGATGAACCTGCGGTTTCGAAGGTTAGTATACATCATTTTTCCAAGATAGTATCAGGATCCCCGCTTCTGAGACCGGAATGGTATTTCGATGTCAGTCAGCAGGGCGAGGGCATAGTCGATGTCACAAGCCATCTGGTCGATCTCATTCAGTGGGAGTGTTTTCCAGAACAGATACTCAAAACATCAGATGTTGAAATGGTATCGGCTAAAAGATGGCCTACATTAATTTCGCTTAAAGAATTCAGGCAAGTGACCGGTTTTGATAAGTTTCCGGATTTTCTTCAGAAGGATATTAGAGATAGCAGCCTTAATGTCTTCTCGAACGGGGAGATGGTATATCGTTTAAAGGGGAAATATGCGAAAGTGTCAGTGGAATGGAAATTCCAGGCTCCTCCGGGAGGTGGTGATACCCATTATTCGGTAATGCATGGAACCATATGCGACCTGGTTATAAAACAGGGCCCTGAAGAAAAATTTCGCCCGGTGCTTTATATCGAAAATATTAAAGAAAAATCAGTGGAGGCTTTTACTTCAAAATTAAAAGAGGCGCTATCCACGCTGCCATATGATAGTCTGGGCTTGGAAAAAAACAGTGACAGTGGTCTGAGAGTAAATATTCCTGAGAGGTACCGGGTAACTCATGAAGACCATTTTGCCCAGGTGATGAAACGGTTCCTGGGATATCTTAAAGATGGAAAAATACCTGAATGGGAAACAGAGGGAATGATAACCAAGTATTTCACAACAACAAGTGCTCTGAAAATGGCCTTTGGGAAAAAGTAGCCGGTTAACGTACGAAGAGATCCTCAACAACCATCGAGTATAGAACATCCAATGGTATTCCTGCGGCTTCAGCCTGTTTAGGGATGAGGCTTTCATTGGTCATTCCTGGTACAGTGTTGATCTCGAGAAAGTAAGGCTGTTCATCAACAACTATAAAATCGACCCTTACTATACCCCTGCAACCTAGCAGGTCATAAATAAGGGAGCTAAGTCTTTGTACCTCATCAATTATTTTTGAAGGCATATCGGCAGGAGTCACCTCAGCCGATTTGCCGGGAGTGTATTTAGCCTCATAATCAAAGAATTCATTTTTACTGATAATCTCAGTTACAGGAAGAACTTCTGATCTTTTCTTTGTTTTGACAACTCCGCAACCCACCTCCCTGCCATCCATGAAGGTCTCAATAAGTACTTCGTTGCTTTCGCCAAATGCCGTTTCAATTGCAGAAAGGAGTTCTTCCTTACTCTTCACTTTGGAGACTCCGAAACTGGATCCACTGTCGTTGGGTTTTACAAAGCAGGGGAGTCCTACTTGATTAATAATGGTATCATTATCAGGCATATTCTGCTTTCTGACTAAAATAGCTTTTGCCATCGGTATCCCATATTCTTTCAAAAACATCTTGCAGGCCTGTTTGTTAAACGTGAGAGCCGAACAAAAAGCGCCACAGCTGGTATAAGGAATCTTTAGCATATCGAAATATCCCTGCAAGAGACCATTTTCACCCGGGGTGCCATGTATTGCAATGAATACTGCGTCGAATTTTAACCAGTATTCACCAGTATCAAGGCTGAAATCGTTTTTATCAACAGTCAGGTACCTCCCTTTGGGATCTTCCCAGTACCAGTTGCTGCCACGAATCATAATTAAATAAATCCTATACTTCTCCGACAATATTTTGCCAACTTCAACAGCACTCTTCACCGAAATTTCAAATTCAGAGGAGTCACCCCCGGCTACAATCGCGATAGTCTTCATTCTTTAATGTTTGAATAACAAATTTAATGATTAATATTCTAATCAGCAGAATTATTGGATTGCAACTTATCTGATACAATCCACAAAGTGTGACAATTCTGTTACAAAACTCTAAAATATTGGATTATCAACTATATGTATTAAATTTGAGGGAACTTAAAATGTAAGAAATATGAAAAAAGGATGTTTAATTTCTGCTATAATAGTTGGGTTTATTGCCCTTGTTGTCATTGGCTTTGTAATGTGGGGCTCAAAAAACTACAACAAGATGGTAACCATGAATGAAGGTGTTGCAAGCCAGTGGGGTAACGTTCAGACTCAATATCAAAGGAGGTCTGACCTTATACCTAATTTTGTGAACACCGTGAAAGGAGCCGCCAATTTTGAGCAGACCACTCTTACACAGGTGATTGAAGCCAGAGCCAAAGCCACCTCAGTAACTGTTGACCCTTCAAAAATTACTCCCGAGAGCATGAAGGCTTTCCAGGATGCACAGGGACAGGTATCATCCTCACTCGGTCGTTTGATGGTTGTGATGGAAAAGTATCCAGAACTGAAGGCTACACAGAATTTCAGGGATCTTCAAACTGAACTTGAGGGAACTGAAAACAGGATATCAACTGAACGAAGGAAATTCAATGATGTTGCTCTGACCTATAATACCTATATCAAAAGATTCCCGCAGAATATTGTCGCTGGGATGTTTAGTTTCCAGTCGAAGCCATACTTTGAGGCTGCTCAGGGTTCCGACAAGGCTCCTGAAGTTAAGTTTTAGCTTTATTATACATATATATATGAAGGCTTCTAAGTTCTTCACCAAAGAACAGCAGGCTCAGATTCTTGCTTCCGTTAAGGAGGCCGAACTCGAGACGTCAGGAGAAGTCAGGGTACATATTGAAACGTCATGTCACGAAGATGTACTCGACAGGGCTGCGTGGGTTTTTAAAAAACTTGGGATGTATAAAACTGCTGAGCGGAACGGGGTCCTCTTCTATCTTGCTGTTGCCGATAAGAAATTTGCTATTTTGGGCGATGCAGGAATAAATGCAAAAGTCCCGGCAGGATTCTGGGATGAGATCAGCGCCTTCCTTCAGACTAATTTTAAGGCCGGAAGATTCACTGAGGGCCTTTCACAGGGTATTGTGATGGCCGGGAAGCAACTCAAAACACATTTCCCTCATCAAAAGGATGATGTGAACGAGCTTAAGGATGATATTTCATTTGACAAATTATAGGGAGAGTAACCATGAAAGAAAATAGATTATTTTCACTGACTCTTGCGGTTATTCTCTTTGCCGGGTTTACTTCACAGCTGCGTTCTCAGGATATTCCGGAGAAACCTGTCCCTGCAAGACTTGTCAATGATTTAGCAGGCTTGCTTAACAGCCGTGAAGCTGAATCTCTCGAACAGAGTCTGGATCTCTTTAATGATTCAACATCAACCCAGATTGCAATTGTTATTGTTCCTACTCTCAACGGCTACGACAAGTCGGAATATGCCCAGAGGCTTGGTGAAAAATGGGGAATAGGTCAAAAAGGCAAGAATAACGGGATCCTGATACTTGTTAAACCCAAGACATCTGAGTCGGGAGGTGAGGCATTTATTACCGCAGGCTATGGACTCGAAGGAGCAATACCCGATCTTACCTGCAGCGATATTGTAGATAATGAATTGATACCCGCATTCCGCAATGGCGATTATTTTGGAGGACTGACAAGCGCAGTGGGTACAATAATGTCGCTTACCCGGGGGGAATTTACTGCAGATGAATATGGGAAAAGACATAAGAAGAGCAGTAATGATTCGCATAGTGGCATCGCAATTTTCATTGTCATAGTCGTAATTTCTATTCTGTTCCGCCGGTCAGGAGGATCTAATAACCGGCATATTGGTACCGGTGGACTCCCATTCTGGATGCTGATGGGTATGCTGAATTCCGGAAGGGATTCTCACGGAGGCAGTTGGGGTGGTTTCTCTGACGGAGGAGGAGGCTTTGGTGGTGGCGGTGGCGGAGGAGGATTTGGCGGCTTTGGCGGAGGCGGCTTTGGCGGCGGCGGTGCCGGTGGCAGCTGGTAATGCAAAATCAGTAAGATTCACTGCTTCTCAATAAAGAAGAGCAGAGCTATTCAGAGTAAATCATGAAACGATTTCTTAGGGTAGCTCTGTTATTTTTTATAGAATCTCAATATGTTTGGAAATTCCGAAAGAAAGGAATTATTCTATATCTATATCTCTTCCCAAAAGGTAGGTCCTCCATTTTTCGATAACCTGTTGCATATCATCGGGCAATTCTGAATCGAAAAATAATCTTTCGTGAGTAACCGGGTGATCGATGGCCAGCGATTTGGCATGCAGAGCCTGCCTTGGAAGTGTTTTGAAGCAGTTCTTAACGAATTGCTGATATTTTGCGAAGGTAGTTCCTTTAAGTATTCTGTCACCACCATATTCCTCGTCATTGAAAAGCGGATGCCTGATATAGCTGAAATGAACTCTTATCTGATGTGTCCTGCCGGTTTCCAGCTTGCATTCCACTACTGAGACATAGCCGAAATCCTCAATGACCCTGTAATTCGTCACGGCATGTTTCCCTTCGCTTTCGTCGGGAAAGACCTGCATTACTTTCCTGTCCCTTATAGATCTGCCAACATTCCCAGTTATCGTACCACTACTATGTTCGGGAGACCCCCATACGAGGGCGATATATTTTCGATCAGAAGTCCTGTCGTAAAACTGTTTTGAAAGCCTGTTGAGTGCAAATTCATTCTTGGCAACAACGAGTATTCCTGATGTATTCTTGTCGATACGGTGAACCAGTCCCGGCCTGCTTTCGCCGGTGTTGAAAAGAGGGAGGTCCCTGAAATGCCACATCAGGGCATTTACCAGTGTACCGGTATAATTCCCGTAAGCAGGATGCACAACCATACCTGCTTTCTTGTTTACCACAACAAGGTCATCATCTTCGTATATGATATTAATAGGGATGTTTTCAGGTATCAGCTCTATTTCACGTGGAGGATTTGGAAGAACAACCTGTACAAGATCTCCGGGCTTGACTTTATAGTTTGGTTTTACAGGAATACTGTTGACAAGGATATTTCCCGCGTTAGCGGCATTCTGTATCTTTGTTCTGGAGCTGTTTTCGATCCTGTCGGACAAAAATTTATCAATCCTTAAAACCGATTGTCCCGGATCAGCTTTAAACCGGTAATGTTCGAACAGATCCTGTTGGTCAGGTAATTCTTCTTCAGCCATAACTCGAATTTATCTTGTTTTGATAAGCCGGTTAAGCCCTGCCCGTCTACCATTGATTGTAGTTATCACATAATATACCCCATCTTTAAGCGAAGAGATATTGATTTCGTCCCTGAAAGGTACATTTATAAGTTTCCTTCCGTAAATATCTATGACAGATACTTCAGCTACTCCCTGCAACTGCTCATCGGCTGAGCTTATTCTGAAAAAACTGCCTGCCGGATTAGGCCATATTTTGATTTTATTTTCCGAGGTCAGATGCGAATCATTGGTTCCAACTGTATTAATTCTGTCTCCGACAATAGGGCGGATCATAACTGTCCCTGTCTGCTGCGAAGCAGCCCAGTCGCCATTAATCCAATAAAACTGTTTTCCCCCGTTAGGAGTGTTTATGTCATACCCGGCATTAAGGAAGGTTTCAGAGAGCTGTCGCCATCCAATATAGAAGATGTCATTTACAGGAACTGATTCCGGAAGGTAATAGGTGTAGAAACCATTTATATACTGGCCCTGCTGAACTAAAACTTGAGTCATTGAGTAAAGTACATCACCGGGAACGCCGTTATTGTCATTCCAGACCATCAGATCAAAGGCTCTTTGATTCGAATTTTGATAACTATCGTTAAAACAAATAGTTATTGCTCTGAGAGTATCCTCCATGAATGACTGGAACTTCATGGCAACCATTGCGTTACGTGAACCCAAGCCGTTTATGCCATATCCCCCTTCAGCTGTTCCATCATCGTAGGCAAAGTAGTTTGTGAAATTCTGGTAATATTCTATTGTATCGTTGGCTTTTGGATCGGACTCATCAGTTTTAAGCGAAGCGGTTATCCTGAAGCGTGCTGAATCGCTGCCTGCCGTGTTGAAGGTGTATATGAGGTTAGTCTGGTAAGCCACACTGGTCAGTGGCCCGATATTGGTTGCACCGGCAGTAAAAGAGGTGGATTCAGCATTTTCGTTTAAATCCCATATTTTGAAATTACGGGTTACATTCCTCGTTATTGTGTCATTATTCCTGTAATACAGGGGGAAGGAGGAAGCCATTTCCTGAAGTTCTACCTGCTTAAACTGCTTCCAGGGCATAGCCTCATGACTCTTCAGCAGCGATCTTAATGGAAGGGTGAAAGCTACATCAGAAAAAATCGTATCACCATCATTCCTGTTTTTATTCAGAAGTACATAGTCGACATTCCAGATATCACAGTTGCCGATGAGAGAGGGATCGAGCAGATTCGAGCTCAGACTGGCATAGTTTGTGAAGCGAAAACGGAATCCATTTTTGAGATATCTGGCATTGTCAATCTTAATAATCGCAGGTTTAAAGCTTTTATCTTCAGAGCCCTGTGCCCTCCATACCGAGTACCATAGATCATCGGCAGGTGCATAAAACTGCAGTATGAGACTATCGCTTTTTTCGGGAGGATCTGAAAGACCTCCTGCCTGGTAAAAGAAACTAAGGTAGATATTATCTGAGGATGTATAAGCAAGATTAAGAGGTTTTGAGGTAAGCTTGTCGGCACTGAACTGGACATCGGAAGCTGTTTCATACAGCCGGCCCTTGTTGTCGAGGGCATCGAAAGTTGCAACTCCTTTAGTAATCTGACGGTCGGAATATGTGTTGTTAATAAATACATAGTTATCAGACCATTTATCGACATCAGGGAAGATGTTTCTTCCTGAGAAGTCATCAAAAAAGGGAAGTGAAAGCGTATCCGACAGTGATATACTTTTTCTTACAGCCCAGTCGGGGTTTGCTTTATTTAAGGCATTATTTGATTGAAGTCCCGTTACAACTTCCTGAGCCGGTGCCTGAGAAAGGCAGACAATGAGAAAAAATAAATATAAAATTATCTGCTTTAACATATTAATCAATAGGATACAATATTTCCGGTATCGGACACCTGCAGAGAGTCAGCGCTTCTCACATCCGTAGAATCGGCTTGTTTCTTAAATGGATCTACCGTGAGCCAGAGGTAAATTGCCGAACCAAGCTGAAGTGTGGCATCTCCATGATATTCAGGGTTCTGCTTGAAGACAAAAGCATTCAGGGTGTCGGAGTTGTTAAGAACCGTATTGTCATAAATATATGTACCGAGATTGAGGGAAGAACCAAGAATGGTCTCTTTAGCCAGGTTTAGCTTCATCCCCACAAGGTTTGGTACGGGAGTGCGCTGGTTACTTAGGCCTTTCCCCAGAACAAGGTCGACAACAGAACCTTTCTGTATCGAATCGCCAGGAGTAACAGACCTTCCGTTATATTGCTGGCCAATGACAACATCTATTGAGAGGTCGGGCCGGTATTCAAGCTGGCCTATCTGGAGTCCCGAACTTACTATCAGCATAAGAGCCTGTCTCTTTGGAAGGTCAACAAGATTTGGCATTGCCACCATCTCAGGACTGAAGGCATTTATGGTTATGGCAACATCTCTCCATTTTTTAACCTTGAAGCCTGGTTTAGGGTTCTGTTCTGCAACACAACCTGCAGGAACGGCAGGTGTATAAACAGAATCAACAACATGGAATACCAGCCTGTTTTTCCTTGCAAGCTTTTCAGTCTGCTGAATCGTCAGACCAATAAAATTGGGAACAGTACGCGACTGGCCGTGTCTTGTATAGAAATTAAGCCATATCAGGAGAACCATTACAGTTCCAACAACGATTGTTATGGCAAGACCAAGGTTTTTCACGAAAACTTTACTCAGGAGGAAATTCTTAAGACTCATGCCTTCAATTTGTACTTTAATAATAACGCAAAGGTACTGATAAAATTATATGAAAAATCAGCTGCCTATCGCATTATAAAGTGAATCTCTTTCCATTGGTACAAAACCTGCTTCACGGATTAGTCCTGAAATCTCATCAGATGTCATGGCAGGATTTCCTTCATTGGCGCCCGCCATCGAATATATCTTTGTTGTATCATCAATTGTCCCGTCCATGTCATCGGCGCCGAATGAGAGAGCAAGTTGGGCTATCTCTTTTCCTGTCGCTGGCCAGTAAGCCTTGATGTGAGGGAAATTGTCGAGATAAATCCTTGATACTGCGTAATTCCGGAGGTCCTCTAGCACGCTCACCTCTCCCAGATATGACATGTTGTTATTTGATTTTTTGTATTTGAGAGGTATAAAAGCATTAAAGCCACCCGTAGAATCCTGAAGCTGGCGAAGCCGTTCAAGATGATCGATTCTCTGGGCATAGTTTTCAATATGGCCGTAGAGCATGGTTGCATTTGATAAAATACCAAGTTTGTGGGCTGTTTTATGAATATTAAGCCACATTTCAGAAGAAGCCTTCTCATCACATATCATTTTTCTCAGCTCTTCATCAAAAATTTCGGCTCCTCCTCCGGGAATTGAATCGAGCCCGTAATCTTTCAGGATTTTAAGTCCATCTTCAATGCTGAGGCCTGCCTTGCTTATCATATACTCGAGTTCGACTGCTGAAAATGCCTTGACATGAAGCGATGGCCAGCGCGAATCACTCAAAAAATACACAATGGATCTTACCGAGCTTGCCCGCCAAGGCAAGCTTGACCCGGTGATCGGTCGCGATGACGAAATTCGCCGCGCCATTCAGGTATTGCAACGCCGCACTAAAAACAACCCGGTGTTAATCGGCGAACCCGGCGTGGGCAAGACTGCCATCGTCGAAGGCTTGGCACAACGCATCATCAACGAAGAAGTGCCAGAGTCGCTCAAAGGCAAAAAGGTTTTGAGCCTTGATATGGCGGCATTGCTGGCG
>CAIPJU010001098.1 GCA_903865465.1 uncultured Bacteroidota bacterium | reverse complement strand
TGTTTTCAAGGTAAAGCCATTTAAAAAATAGTTATCATCGCTTTATCCTGAATACGGCGGCTTCTCCCCTGTTTATTCCCGCAACAACAAGCGTAGTATCACCTTCAAAACAAAGCAGTGACTGAACCATTCCTTTCAGGCTGATTCCGCTCCGTGATGGCCCCAGAACATCAAATCCCTTATTCTTTCCCCTGTTGAGCAATACGATTCCCGGATTGGCATCAATGATACCAGTTGAAACGTCCCATGAATAGTCATTTCCTCCAATAAGAATATCAGGAAAAGTATCATTATTGAAATCCCTGACCAGAATTTTCTTTACGGGAGCTGCCTGAATCTGCCTGGGAAGCAATTCCCACCTGAACTTGCCGCCGTCATTCCAAAGTATGTAACTGGAGGTAGTGTTAACCTGAATCCTTAATTCCTTCATCCTTTGAATGGCAGCAGCGTCAAACATGTCATTAATATCTGAATAACTGAATGTTGTATAATCATTAAACTTTGTTTGAAAGTAGGAAGACTGCTCCTTTAACTCGTCAAGATAATTTACAGGATACTCCTTCATAAGCCCATTTTTGTCTTTCCAGTATGCTGTCATCAGAGGATCCAGGATTCCATCAAGCTCTATGTCAACAGCATACAGACTAAGAGGGTATTTATTGCTAACAACAAACCGGTGGTTATCACCAAAATTCCCCAGGACATAATCATCATCACCATCCTTGTCAAAATCACCTGCTGCCACAGAACTCCAGAATCCCGACTGGTTATCAAGTTCGGGAATAGATTGAGGTACCAGCTCCTTGCCATTTACATTTTTCAGCAAAACGGGAGAGTTCCATTCTCTTGTAACCAGGAGGTCTTCCCATCCATCTTTGTTATAATCAGTCCAAACCGCATCTGTTACCATTCCAAGATTCACACCATTAACCGGGATCGGTGAAAACTGACCCTTAACATTCCTTAAAATCCAGGAATGATCAGAATAAGGATATGCTCCCTTGTGAACCCTTGCTCCAATGAAGAGGTCAACAAATCCGTCATGATCGAAATCGCAGGGACGGATTACCGATGCGATAAACGGAGGCAATGGAAGAGGTTTCTTTACAAACTTTCCATTATTGTTTTCATAGAGGTAATGTCCAAAATCCTTTAAATTCAGGTTGTAAGTTCCTGTTGTGACCGACTGGTAAAGGCTTTGCTGGTTGCTGTTCTCTTTGTTAGTCTCATAACCGCCTGCCACAGCAATTACATCATTATCACCGTCATTGTCAATATCGATGACCGCAAGATCCGATTCGGTGATATCCTTCATGTCAGTTAAGCCTTCAAATTTTGCAGCTATGAAACCAGAACCTCTCCTCAGGTAAACTGCTGTTGGCGATATGTTTGTTGAACCTGTAACAAGGTCCGCCCTCCCGTCTCCGTCAATATCTCCCTTTGCCATTACCGGACCTATCTGCGAAAACTTGTGGGGAAGTATTTTCTGATTGAGAAAGAAATCAATAAAATCGTTCTGTTCGTGTTTGTAGACAAGCATGTTGTTGCAACTCTCAAAAAGAGTGTTTTGAGAAAGTGACGGGCCATCCATCTGCAGAGTCTTCCGAGATTCATTTTCACTAATGCTTATTGTCTGATCCGCCTTTACCTTCCTGACGACTGAAACATTTTTATTATCAGGCCAGATTACCCGGATAGAATCAGCATAACCTGCATTCCCCAAACCAAAATGAATTACCTGATCGACTGATGATTCATATCCCCGTGTAAGGAAGTGTTCGGTAAACTGGTATTTTCCAGCCGCCCAGAGTTCTATTTTAGCCCCAATGGCGGATTTATTTCCCGCGCTTCCTCTAAGATTAATCCTGATAAAACCAGCATTCTTCCCCCCTCTTTCAACAGTATTATTCCTTAGAACAAATGCATTGTCGTTAATATTGTTGATCACATAATCGAGGTCGCCATCGTTGTCAAGATCGGCAAAGGCAGCACCCGATGAAAAGGAGGGAGTACCCGGCATCCAGTCATATTTTCTTTCAAAGGTCAGATCACCCTTGTTTTCAAAAACTTCATTCGCAATTTTGATGGCTGGCATTGTTTCAGTAGAAGCCATACTGGTGTTTGTCATAGCTTTTGCATTCTGAGTCATCCAGTCTTTATCAGTTAAGTCTTTTGGATAGCCGGTGGTTATTATAAGGTCTTTATCTCCGTCATTATCATAATCAGCAAAAAGAGGCGACCAGCTCCAGTCAGTCTGATAGATACCGCATATCTGTCCAACTTCACTGAAAGGAAGGAGTCTCCCATTTATAAAACCATTGCTCATGTGAAGCATATTTCGCAGATATTGCCTTTCATATCCGAATTTATCATCAAGCTGATAATATATATAGCTGAAACCATTGATTGTCTGCTTCTTCTTATAATATGATTCCGGAAACATATCAAGGGTAATTAAATCAGGATTCCCGTCATTATTTACGTCGGCCATATCATTACCCATCGAAGAGGTTGACTGGTATGGAAAATACTTTGCAATTTCATTCTTAAAGGTACCATTGCCCTGATTAATATAAAGAACATCATTTGAAAGGTAATCGTTTGAAATGTATAAATCGGGATAGCCATCTTTATTTATATCGCCAACAGCCAGGCCCAGGCCAAAGCCCTCTTCGACAATTCCTGCCTCAATTGTCACATCTGTGAAAGTTCCATCGCCGTTATTTCTGTAAAGGCAGTCGTTACCCGGATCGCTCCCGTCATTCACTTTGGGTTTGTAGGATACGTTCATCCTGTTATTTACCGTATTGTTAAGGACATAAAGGTCAAGATCGCCGTCCCTGTCATAGTCAAAAAAAGCAGCTGAAACAGACTGGTGGCTATCAGCTACACCATATTTTTCTGCCATTTCAAGAAATTCCGGTGCTTCATTTCCTTTTGCCCCCTGATTAATCCAGAGTCTGTTCTTCCGCTTTTCAGGATCGTTACTGCCTCCTGATGTAAGGTAAACGTCCTGCCAGCCATCACCATTTACATCTGCGATAGCGACACCGTTAAACCACTGATCGTTAGTAAGACCTTTGAAATTTGCTGTGATATCCCTGAATTTGAGTTTTCCAAGATTCAGATAGACCCTCGATGAAACCTGATTACCGGCAAATACAATGTCTG
>CAIPJU010001097.1 GCA_903865465.1 uncultured Bacteroidota bacterium | reverse complement strand
TTTCGAACCTGAAATCCTGTCGCTTGTGACCTTTATCTTTAACATCCTCCTTCAGTATACCGATGGCAACCAGGGGTGCATTCTGCTGACCTACATAGAGGTTTTCCATGGCAGCAAATTTCATCGGCTGGTATTTTGCCATAAGCCGTGCTGATCCATCACCTGAGAAGACAATAAACAGCGACATTATAATACCAAACACGGAAGCAACAAGAATACTTTTCTTCGCGAATGCGATATCGCGTTTCTTAAGAAGGTACCATGCGCTGATCCCGATTACAAAAATACCTGCCACAACATATCCCGACAAAACAGTATGAAGGAATTTGTTAATAGCCACAGGTGAAAATAGCACACTCCAGAAATTTGTCATTTCATTTCGGGCTGTGTCGGCATTGAAGTGCATTCCAACAGGAAGCTGCATCCAGGAATTAGCCACAAGAATCCAGAGGGCCGACAAGTTAGCGCCGATAGCAGTAAGCCATGTGGAAACCAGGTGGAATCTCTTACTCACCTTATTCCATCCGAAGAACATGACCGCGACAAAGGTACTCTCAATAAAAAAGGCCATTACACCTTCAACTGCAAGGGGAGCACCAAAAATGTCACCCACAAACCATGAGTAGTTCGACCAGTTTGTACCAAACTCGAACTCGAGGATAATCCCGGTTGCAACACCTATCGCGAAGTTTATTCCAAAAAGCCTCATCCAGAATTTGGTGATCTTTTTCCATTCTTCGTTTCCGGTTTTAACATAGAGTGACTCCATGAACGCAATAATAAAGGACAATCCAAGCGTCAGAGGCACAAAGAGCCAGTGATAAATTGCGGTGAGGGCAAACTGGGCCCTCGACCAATCAACAAGAGAAGCATCGTAAAGCTGTGTCATAAGATAACCTGGTTAGTTTTATAAGTTAGTCTTTCATAACTATCCGGAAGAAATTTACTAACGGATAACTTACCGCCAAAGTAAATAATCGGATTGTAACTAACCAAAAAAAAAGCATTACAAACCTATTACAGAAAAATAAGTTTAGAGGAGAGAAAATCAGGAAATTGCAAGATTATCAGAATTTGATGATATAACTTCGCAGGTCATCATCATCAGCCAGGTTCATTTTCTTTTTAAGCCTGACCCTGCTTATCTGAACAGATGGAGCTTTGATGTTAAAAAAGCGTGCTATCTCCTTTGTTCCGAAATTCATTTTTATGCAGGCACAGTGACGCAGATCATTGGACGATAAGGCGGGATGAGTGGTCTTAAGACGGCTGAAGAAACCGGGATATATCTCCTCAAAGTTGGCAATCAGCATGTTCCAGTCGCGGTCGAGCTGTTTGTAACTATTTATTATATTAAAAATCCTGTCAAACTCGCTGGAATGAGCTGAAAATTTAGGATCGGCAAGAGTTTTGGAGAGAACAGTTTCAATTTCGGACAGGATCGCATTTTTCTGATTGATATATAAGGCATCAGCAGCAACCTTCTTTTGTTGTTTTTCCTTAAGAACCTCATTGGTATTATCAATTATCACAGTCTGGACAAATTCCTTCCCGTTGATGGTGCTGTTTTGCTGGTCGAAGCGATAATAATGTACAAAGCCGTCATTTGATATTAGTCTGACCTTCTCCATAAATGAGGAAGGCACCCTTTTTTCCCTTTTCTTGCTAAAAAACTTTTCTGCAAGCTTCCTGTCATCAGGATGAAAGAATTCCAACAACTCTGATTTCCCAAATCCTGATAAAGAACTAATTTCCAACCAGTTTATTAATGTTTTATTGAGGTATACAAGCTTGTTATTCTGGGTAAGAAGCAGCCCGAAGGGGGTATTCTCGGCAAGCATCCTGTACTTCTCGCGCTCATCGATTATCTCCATTTCGAGATTTGACAAACGCGTCACATCGGCCCTGAATTCGATGAATCCTGCAATGGTCCCGTCCTCCCTGAATAAGGGGGTATGACGAACCATCCATATCTTGTTTCCCCCCAGAGTAAGAAGACGTTCTGTTGTTTCGAATTTCCTGCTGACTATAGGACATGTCTCACAAGGCCCGTCAGCACCAAACCAGATAGAGTGGCAGAGATTACCGACATAGGAATCATCCTTTATCTTCAGGAGAGATTTCCCTGCCTCATTTATCCATATTATCCTGTGATCGGTACCATAGAATGCAACAACATCCCTGAACGCATTCAAAATATCGAACCATATTTGCTGCTCAAGCCATGAAGCTGACTTTTTATCAGCTTCACGAACCAGATTTTTCATTTCAGACAGACCAGACTGGTGCATGCTGAGAGGGATACTATTTCTTCTTTTTCATTACAATAACACCTGCAAC
>CAIPJU010001096.1 GCA_903865465.1 uncultured Bacteroidota bacterium | reverse complement strand
GCAACACAAAATAATTTTCTCTACCCTGCGGTTGATATGATTCGTAAATGCCATAACCTCGGCATTCAAAATATTTCTAATTGGTATAATGCCGCTGTGGGTATGACTGGTTATCTTACCGGAAATGATTCGTTAATTCAATGGTCATTGTATGAAAACGGCAGAGGATTAAAATATCAAATAGCTGAAGGGTTTACACCTGATGGAGATTGGTATGAAAATGCACCATCTTATCATTTCTATGCATTAAAACCCATCATTCTTTTAGCAGAAACAGCAAAAAATAATGGAGAGATTAAATTTATAGGTTCAATTAAAAAATTCCTGGATGCTCCACTTCAATTGACTATGCCCGATATGCAGATGCCACGTTTTAATGATAGTAGGGATCTGTATTTACCCGCATATAACGGCTATTATGAATATGGGTATGCGAGATTTAAAAATGAGAATTATTTGCCCATCATCAAAAATGGAAGGCAATATAAAGGAGGGGTAGAGAAAGTAGAAAAGATTGGAAATAATTTCGATCCTTTTGATTTCACTTTATTATACAGTGTTGCTATTCCTCAAAATGAAACTTCTATTCCTTCGCATAGTCTTCATATGCCACTCACAGGTTTTGATGTATTAAGTTCAGGAACAGGAAAAGGAACTATCTGGTTAGCTTCAAAATATGATATCAATCCCAATCATGGTTGGCATATGCATCCGGATGCACTTGACTTTGTACTATTTGCCAAAGGGCAACAGATATCCATGGATCCGGGAACTGCAGAATATGGGGCAGCCAGTCATACAGGATGGGATAAAACAACGATTGGGCATAATTCACTTGTCATTAATCAATCCAATCAGGCTTTTAAAAACAGTGAGAGTGTTTCATTCGGCGAACTCAAAGGCGTAATTTATTCTTTTGCAAAAACAGATAGTGCTTATAAAGGAGTTTCCCATACCAGAGCTTATATCATTGCAGACTCTGCCACAGTTTTAATTGCAGATTGGGTGAATGCGGACTCGATTTCCTTAATAGATATAGCTTACCATCAGCGAGGTATTTGGCAGTATAAGGAGCAGGGAAAAAAATGGGATATACCCGATATCATCGGCTATAAGTTTCTGAAAGAAGCTGAAATAGTTTTGCCTGACACAAAACACATTTTCTCTACCAATATCAAGGGAAATGAAATTCTAGTTGAGGCTTTAAGTTCAAAACCTGTTGCATTGATTACTGCAATTGGCTTAGGGCAAGATTTTGAACCTACACCTTGTGTAATTGCGCGCAGTAATGAACGAAAATTATTTATGCTTTGGTCTATTCATTTAGATGGAAATAAAGATAAAGTGAGTTTTCAGGTGTTGGATAATAGTAGTAAGCCTAAAGTGAAAATTATGATCGGTAGGAAAGAGATATCACTAGATCCAAAAGGAATTTGTACAGTAAATTAAAAACGGTTTTTAAAACAAGTTATATGAAATTCATACCCATCTCGCTCCTTATCATGTTTATGATGATTCAAAACCTTGCCTTATCTCAAAAAACTGCTGTTTAT
>CAIPJU010001095.1 GCA_903865465.1 uncultured Bacteroidota bacterium | reverse complement strand
CTTAAGTGTTTGATTATATAATATTTGAAAATGGTATTTGTATAAAATATCAGGCCTGCTTTCCGCTATTTTTTCTTTTTATGAGAAAATTAGTTTCATTATTATAAAACTTTAGGTAACAAGGTTCTCAGGCAGGTATAATAGATTGAATATTTTTCTGTTCGGCCACCGAAAATCTTCCCAACAGCCAGGCTGTCTCTGCACAGTTACTTTATTTTCCTTTTTCTGGAGAAGATTCTTTTTATATTCGACCACATATTTTTTGGTTCAGAAGAGTCTCTCTGGTCTCCGATTAGATAACCATAGGCTTGTAAGCCATGTACATTTTCAAATACTATTTTTAGTATTCCCGATAGTGGCAGGAATAATATAATGCCGGATATTCCCCATATCACACTACCCAGGATGAGGGCAAAAATTGTAAAGAAAGGACTAATGTTTACGCTGCCTCCAACAATGTAAGGCTCGATAACATAATGATCAATAGTGTTGACAATCAGAATTATAACAACAACCAGAAGTGACTGGTTAAAGGAGCCTTCAATAAACGAGATAAAAAATGGAACCAGCCCTCCAATTAATCCGCCTACGTAAGGTATAATTGTCATAATAGATACAATTAATGAGAGCACTACAGCATTTTTCAGCCCGATAAGCAAAAATCCGATAAGAAAAAGAGCGCCCATAATCAAGGCAGCAATAAGCCTTCCTGTAAGGTACTGCTGAGCAACTCTGCTGATTTTGTCAATCATCTCTCTTGCTTCATTCCTTTTCTCTTCCTTATAAAGCATCACCACAAAATCTTCATATTTATTCCTTTGCATTAAAAAGAGAAAAATAAATACCAGAACCAGGAATACGCTGCCTATAAAGTTAACAGTGCTTTTTATCATACCTGTAAGAAAACTTCCGGCATTATTAAAAGCATCCGAAGTGTGGACCCTTAGTTGTTCAGTTGTGACTCCAAGACTGTCGTTAATCCAGGACTGTATCTCCGTTTTTATCTCTTCAAATCGTAACAATATTACCGGAAGTTCTTTTCCTATGTTACCTATCTGGGCAGCCAGCAGTAATAAAACTCCCGAAAATACAATGGCAATAATCAATACGGATATTAAGGACGAAAAAAGTCTTGAAAACCTGAGATTTTCAAGTCGGTTTGAAACCGGTGTCATTAGCATCGACAATAATCCGGCAAAGCTGATCAGCTTGAAAAACTCTCTGCCAAAGTATAACACAATAGATACCAAGATTGCGAAAAGCAATATTTTATTAAGTCGTGCCAGTCCGGGATGTGGTAACATAGATGAAATTATTTTGTATGATACAGTAAGCGCTTTTTATATGGATCAAAATTAACCATAAAAACAAGAAGCTGCTTTTAAAGGTCATAATATCTTTGAAGGGCTTTGACTACTCAGGAAATCATACGTTGTGTAATCCTGAGCCAACACTTCCATATCTGAAAGTATTTGTTACTTACAACAATCCTTTTTCCCAACTATTGTAAAAACAGATTCCGGTGGAATTGTAATCTTAAAACTTTTATCTCTGACATCTATACTGTTTCCCTTCATAAGGTTATGTGAGGAATCAGTATAAATTAACTGCAGGTATTTCATTTCCGGAAGCTCTGAAAGAGTTCCAAAGAGAGTACATTCCTGTTTGTATTTATTTCTGCCTGCGATAATTAAACTCCCATCGGGGTTGATAAAGGCAGATGTAACAAGGTTGCTGTCATTTCCCTCTGTATTAATCCGCACTGCTCCGGGCAATACGAACTTCATAAGCTGCGAAAACTGATAGAACTGTTTCCTGGGCTTCCAGCTATTTTCAGATGCAATATATTCGATAAGGGGTTTGCCCTCTTCAGGGCCAAACCAATATACCCAGTCATTGGGAGGAGCACTCCCATAACCGTTTCGTCTTGCATGCTGGTAAATACAGTCAAATCCATCCCAGAAAATATATGAGCCGGCATTATCATTCAATTGACCCATCAGATTGCCGATCCCGGCAGTTTCCGTAATCCAGTAAGATTTATTTGGATTTTCAGGCTGACTAACAATTTTTAAATAATTTGCTGCATCGCTGCCATAATCATGAATACCCCAATGGGCAAGCTTGTTCATGAGATACGGGTCCTTAACCATCTCTTCAAGACATTTCCCAAATAATTTGTCACCACCAGAATCAGGAGTTACGAATCGTATATCACCCATCCCAAGGGTATCCAGTTTTACAGCGAGTTTTTTTATTATCCGGACAAACCTGACCGCATCCGGTATATTCGGACCTTCTACAATTCCATCAGGATGGTCCGCACCCTTGCTCATTTCAAAAATATCCGTTTCATTCAGGGGTGAGACAAGTTTAAACTGAATCCCGGCAGTCGTCCTCATATAATACAGCAGTGCAGCTATTGACTCGACAAATTCATCTTCCATGGTAGCAGCAATGCTATAATCCACTCCACCCATCCAGCTTTTTGTCGGCTCTGGCTGTGACATGGGTGGTGAAGCAGGTGGCCCGCCCATTAAACTGATAACAAGGCCGTCTGTTATCCCCCTTTTATTCAGGTAACGCAAAGTATTCCAAACACCCTGAAACCTTGCATTTGTAAAGATGCTGTTATAATAGGTCCAGTTGAAGTTGTTGGGATCGTTATCGTCGTTGACAGCTTCCCAGTCTGTCTCTTCGATAACGGCACGAAAGATAGTGGCGCCAAGCGAATCGATGAGTTTGTCTATTGCCGGACGGACTACCCGTGCATCCCCATATTCTCCTTCATACCACCAGGCAGTATTAATATTTACTCCAAAACCATCGATCTGCCGGAACTTCTTTGTACCATCGATCTGCAGGTTTACTGAAGTTTTATCACCTGGATTCTGGGATATGCAAGGCTGGGGGGGGAATAACTGAATTGTAAAAAATGCAAGGAGCAACGGAATTTTATTCATGATTTTTATATTGTGATGAAGAGTTCTCAATGGATGTTCCCTCTTCAGATTTTGTAAACTTCTTCTCCCACAATAGCAGGTAGGAACCAATAATTGCCAGACTAATGCCCATGAATATAGTCAGATCAATTCTCTCATGAAGGAAACCCAGAGCCAGAATGATGGTAAAAACCTGCTGCATGGTACTGCCAATGGAACTGACTTTCGAGGCTTTACCTTTTGCGCTATAAGCAGAATATATTGCCAGTACTCCCAAACCATCAAGGAAACCTGCACTTGATCCAAACAAAAATGTTTTGTATGAAAAATTAAAGTCAACAAGACCAAAGACAATAAAGAAAACCGAGATCAGAGCTGAGGAGACGACAAAGCTCAAGTATGACCATCCGGTTGAGAGATAATTGGTTACCACTTTTTGCGCCGCGCTGAATAATCCGAATAGTAAAAGTGATAAAAATGCAAATAACAACCAAGCCTTCAATTCAAACGTTTGAAAAAAGTGTTCCGGCTCGCTTAGAATTTTAGACTGGCCCGACAGAAAAATTATGGCAGGTATAATAACAAGGATTCCTGCCCAATTGAGCCTGTTTAATCGTTCCTTAAAAATAAAAAACGCTATCAAAATGGTCACCAGGGGGTAAAGATTAGTAAAAGGTATTACAACTGCAGCCCCTCCTCCAATTTTAAAGGACTGGTATACTGATATATTGCCAAGTAAGACAAGGAGGCTGGCCCCAATCCCAAAAGCTAAGCCCTTTAGGTTCATTTCGCTGATCCTGCATTTTCGTATAACAATGGGCAGGGTAAATAGTGCCCCTGTTGTAAACATAAGATGGGTTTCAAAAGGAGTAACATCGATGGAAATAAATTTAGTTAGCACCCCCCACATTCCCCAGCTAAAAGCTGCAAGAATTGTGTATACAAGCCATAATCTCCCTTTCATTTTAATCCTTTTATTTTCATCATTCCGCAGTTTTTAAAACAAAAAATTATAAACTTTATAAGGTCACTGTTAACACTATGGTTAATAGGGACTCCCGGGAATTGGAAGCTTAAGCGAAGCATCATCAATCACAATAACCTGGTCCCCGTCTGAAATTGGAGTAAAGGACTTGAATCCATTAGTGGGAAATGTTCCGATATCAGTAGCCTTCCCGTTTGAAGGGTCATACCACCAGCATTTTGCTTTTGTTCCCGTAATGCTGCTCATATTTACTGTAATCATCCGTTTCGATGGCAGGTAAGCAATTATGCTACCCCTGTCTGAAGTTCTGGAACTGGCTACATGGTCAGCAGAACCCCATGTGCCGTAACCTGATGTAATTAACTGATTTTCAAAATCAGGAATTAATGTATACCATGACCTGGACCTGAACAATTTCTGAAGATGGTCTGTACTCACTGATCCGGAGTCATTCATTTCATTTTTCCAATCAGCCTGATTGCACCATTTTTTAAAAGATCCAAAATGCCATAAGGGACAGTTTCCGAAGACATGTCCCATTGCACCCGATAAGATTGCCCAATAAGCCTGAGATCGAAGCTGTTGAGGCCTTGAATTATGTTCATTTTCATAAGCTGATTCAATCTGATAAAAAGGCATTACCGGAGTCTGGTTATATGCTTTCATATAGTACTTGTAAAGTACTGAATCATAGCTGTAAACATTATTTACCGATAGCCACGATTCATCAGGCCAGGGAGTAATCGCCATTGACTCAGGCTGATTATGTGCAGAAAAGAGATGCAGCCTGTCGACCTCCCGGATTCCAGTCACCATAGCAAGAACTTTTTCTTTCACCTGGCCAGGGTTTGTATCACCCCCAATAAGCCAGATAATGTTTTTGAAATTCTTATAACGCTGACCCACATACCTTCCCCATGCATACAAGTCGTTGGCTGATGCGGCTTTTACTTCTGAACACCATCCTTCATCATTACAATCATAACCAAGATAGAGAGGTGCGAGCAATACCACAATATTCCGTTTTGCTGCTGCTTTAATGATATAGTCTGCATGGTCGAAATACTTTTTATTAGGAGAGACAAAGGGGCTGTCGTTAAAAGGCTTATCACCATAGATATTCGCGGGAGCGTTGGTGGCAAATTTATGTTCGATAAGGTTTACCATTATGACTGTGAAACCTTTATCTTTTCTGTTAATTAAGTACAGATCGGCATCCTGTTTGCTCAACTGGGCAATTAATGACCAGGCTGCGTCGCCCGACCAGAAAAAAGGTGTGTTATTCTGATCGCTTAGATAGCGATTCCCAGGGCTTGGCTTTAATGGAAAAAGGTAAAGGTTCATTTTCCCTGTTTGTCCATTACAGATGAATTCAACTACTAATAAGATAAGGAAGAGGCTCAGATGTTTTTTGAATTTCATATGCCATGATTAATGTTTGAATAAAGATAATATTATTGTGAGAATCGGGAGGAGTGACTCGTTTGTAATAAAGAGAATAGCCTTAGGCAAACAGGATTGGGTTTTCAGGGCGATTATTATTATGGAGCAGCAGGCAAAAAACTTTTTGTAATGAGGATAGATTGATTATTTTTGTACTCTTTCGCAAGAGAAGCAGAGAGGAAGTAAATTTTTTTGGATTCTGTTTGTTGGTAGTCCCGATGTATCGGGATTCGGGAATTGAAAATAAATAAATTCGGCAATGGTTAGGGATCCCGATAAATCGGGACAGGCTCCGGGACCGGAAGTTCTTAATAGTAAATCGGGGTGTGGCGCAGTTGGTAGCGTACTACGTTCGGGACGTAGGGGCCGGAAGTTCGAGTCTTCTCACCCCGACTTTTAGGTACTGGAAGTCAATTAGTTACAAATATTTTGTACTTTTTTGTACCGCAACAGAAAAAACCCTGTCAGAAATGGCAGGGTTTTTTATGTGCGCCCGGCAT
>CAIPJU010001094.1 GCA_903865465.1 uncultured Bacteroidota bacterium | reverse complement strand
TTATCAGCCTGACCTTTACCGGGTCAAATATTGACAAGTCGATCGACTTTTTGAACTCTTACATGAACACCTTCCTGAGTGGTAATCTGGAAAAGAAGAAATTGATATCGGTCAAAACGATTAATTTCGTCGATTCCCAGATATCCGAAATGTCCGATTCTCTTGGCAAATCGGAATCTAAGCTCCGAAATTACAGGTCAGCGAATCAGGTCATGGACCTCAGTTTTCAGGGGCAAAGAACCTATGACCAGATGGCCCAGATGGAAACTGAAAGGTCAAACATTGAGGTTCAGAGCAGGTATTACAATTACGTGATCAATCTTCTGAGAACCAATCAGGATATATCCGGTGTTGTTCCTCCAAGTTCGGCCAATATTACAGATCCTATTATGAATAAGCTTTTTACTGACCTTCTTGCTCTCTATACTGAGAGGTCAGGCATAGCTATGAAGAATAATAATGAGAAGAATCTTTTCCTTGTGCAGGTTGATAATAAAATAAAAGCCCAAAAGCAGCAGATTCTTGAAAACGCAACCAGCAATTTAAATACTATTAATCTCAGCCTCAATGAGCTTAACTACAAGTCGGATAAGCTTTCGAAGGAGATTTCCAATATGCCTAAAACTGAGATGAATATGGTAAATATCCAGAGAAAGTATAAGTTAAATGAGTCAATGGTTACCTATCTGCTTCAAAAAAGATCGGAAGCTCAGATTTCTCTTGCTTCAACTTATGCTGACTATGAAATACTGGAACCAGCCAGGGAGATCACATCAAAGATCGTAAGACCAAAGCCTTTGATAAATTACCTTGTTGCCCTTTTCCTGGGTTTACTTATTCCTTCAATTTATTTGATACTCAGAGATCTGCTTAATGATAAAATCAGCAACATTTTTGATGTGGAGCATCTCCTCGACAGAACCGTATTCGGGATTATCTATTCGAACACTAAGAAGTACGAAGCTGTGGTTGTTGAATCACCGAAATCAGCTATCGCCGAGTCGTTCCGTAATCTGAGAAGTTCTCTTTTCCTGAAGATGAAATCAACCCCTTCAAAAGTTGTTCTCCTAACTTCATCACAACCAGGTGACGGAAAGAGTTTTATCTCCTTTAACCTTGCCGCTTCAATAGCATCGGTTGGCTACAAAACAGTACTTATTGACTGTGACCTCCGAAGACCAACCCTGCATATAAAACTGAATCAGGATAATGTTCCTGCTGCTGACTTGTTGTTTGACAAATACAAGGAAAAAGGACGTCAGGCACTAGGACGCGACCAGAATGTTCATGAAGAAAAAAGGTTCACGACCCAGATGATTAAGAACCGCAGGGAAGATGAGAAAGGTGTTTCTAACTTCATGGCTGGAATAGCAACTCCGGAGGAAATTACTCAGACAACTTCTGTTGATAACCTCTTCTTCATACCTGCAGGCCCGATAATTACAAACCCGTCGGAACTTATCGACAAAGGTGTTCTCGATCCGCTTATCGAAGTTCTTAAGAAACAATATGATTATGTTATTATCGATACACCTCCGGTTGGACTGGTCGCTGATTCGATTCAGCTTATGAAATATGCTTCGCAGATCATAATTGTTACAAGAATTAATTCAACCCAGAAAACAATTCTTGTGAATGCCCTTTCATCAATGCATTCCAATAAGATTGAAGATTATGAGGTTGTCATTAACGATCTCGATCTCGATAAGAGTCCTTACTCAGGATATAAAAATTATTATCTTAAAGAATAAGATTTCATTATAGAGTTTAGGAATCTTAATCCTGGTTGGTTTAGATCCTTATATAAACGAAAATTATTGAATATCAGCCTGTCCTTTAGAGATTAAAGGGCAG
>CAIPJU010001093.1 GCA_903865465.1 uncultured Bacteroidota bacterium | reverse complement strand
CTCCAGGAGAATTTACCCCTGTGCGTCACCCGGAATATCTTTAACATCCTGCTATGTTCACCCTTATAACTTGTGAGCGAGTTATCCCTGATATCAGAGCAAAAAACAATTCCGTCGCCATAGGATACAGGAGAAAACTCACCATTTATGGCCGAACTGAAAGGGAGGCGTTTTACCACGTAGACCTGCTTCTGTGAATAGAGCAAGCTATCAGAAATCAGTAAAATGGTTATTAATATGATAAAATACCTTTTCATCCTTATATTTAAAACTGTCTGGGACTCATTACTTTTCGTGTATAGCTGAAAACATAATTCAGGACCACTCCATGCGAACCATTGTAAAATTTCCCGACAGTACCCAGATCGAAATCATATGAATATGCTGCCATAAGCTGATCTGTAATATTGCATTGCAGCAAAGCTATAAGTTTGTTGCTGGTCCTGTACCCTGCTCCCAGCCTCAGTCTCTCTTTCAGGATTAACTGGGCATTAACCTCTGCCTGTAATGTCAGACCAGGGTTGTAACGAATCAATAATGACGGAAGAAATTTAATATCCTGGGCAAGTAAGAAATAATATCCTCCTTCAACAAAAAAATTGTACTCCGAAAAGTCATTTTTTATCTTGTATTTTCCTGATGTTGAATTAAATTCATGACTTAGCAACTGTGGAATTGAAAAGCCAAGGAACATTTTTTCATTATAATAATAAGCACCAATGCTGAAGTTAGGCAGGAGTGCAGAAACCGGCTTATCATAAAGCAAAAGATCTCCGGGATCAACAGGCTTTAGTTCATTCCAGGCGACATTAATTAATGTTGCGCCAAAACCCAGGCCCAGTGCGAGGGTCCCTTTCTGAACCTCCATCCTGTAAGCATAGCTTCCGGAAAGACTTGTCTCCCTGTTAATGCCGTAACTACCACTTTCCAGCAGAAATCCAACACCAACCCTGTCATTTCTCAAAGGTGTATGAGCTGAAAGGATCTTATTTTTAGGAGCATCTGCAAAACCAGCCAGTTCATTCTGATAAAGAAGTGTTACACTCAATGCATCTTCCGAACCTGCATATGCCGGATTGATAATAAGTGTATTATTCAGATACTGATCGGTTGAGACCGGCAACTGTCCAAAAAGCTTCAGTGGCAATATAAAAGTCAGTATGAGCAGGTAGTTTCTCCGCATTTATCTTTTGATTAAAACTGATCCCTTCTTTATAATCCCGTTTTCAAATTTCAATATAAAATAATAGGTATCCTCCCTGAGTTCTGCACCCTTATTATTTTTACCGTCCCAATCGTTCGCATAATCATGGCTTGAATAAACTTCATTCCCCCATTTGTCAATTACTATAAGTTGGGCATGACCCAATGATGAGCGAACCTCAAGTGCACTTATCACGAACAGGTCATTTTTACCATCTCCATTTGGAGTTATTACTGACGGAAGGAAGAGATCGACTACCAGAATCTTGACAATGGAATCGGACCGACATGCTCCTGAATGAACAGTCCACTTAAATCTGTTATCGCCTGTTGCAAGATCTGTGATATGCGTGTGGGGCGAAGTGGGATCAGATATCTTCCCTGAACCTGAAACCAAACTCCATTCCCCAGTCTGTGAAGCAGACAATTCAGCAGCCATATCTGTCTCAAAGAGTAAAACCAGCTCCTGGTCGGGACCGGGAAAAGACTCGGCGAAATCGTCAACAGCTATTACCTGACTTGCGGTATTGGTACATTTATCAGTATAGCTGTAAAGAATGGCAATATTTCCAGGGGCTGTTGCCGAAAGAACATCTCCTGTAATTACACCCGGACCAGATGTTATGGCAAAGGTTCCGCCTGTCAGATTCGCTGTCAATGGTCTTTTTTCTGTCAGGCACATGGCTGTATTACTGCTTGTTATTGTTACCGAAGGTAAAGGATTGATTACAACATTAACACTCTGAACCGTATAGCATCCATCCGATGAGGTTCCTTTTATATAATAGGTTCCCGAAGTAGCTGTAGCAGGTGCAGAATAAGGTTCGGCTGCAGCCTGATCTTTCCAATATGTATAAATCAAACCTGAGGTAGAACCTGACGTTATTGCATCGGCTGTAATATCGACAGTTGCTGTGCCGCAAACCGCAGTCGGATCTGTAATAATAAGCGTTGGTGATTGCTTTATTATTACAGTGACTGGTTTTATTGAGTAACATCCTCCCGATGCTGATCCCTTTATGAAATATGTACCTGATGTCGCTGATGAAGGAGTGGGATAAGCAGTTGTCGCATAAATATTTGTCCAATAAGTAAATATCAATCCTTCTGCTGAACCCTGTGTAACCAATGAAGAGGTAAGGTCAGCAGTGGCAGGTGAGCATTGGGTATCCGGATTTGTGATAAACAGATCAGGACCAGGATTTACAACCACTACTATCGGTTTGATATCATAACATCCTTCCGGTGTAACTCCTTTAATATAGTATGTGCCAGTAGAAGCAGCAGCAGGATCTGACATTGCCCTTGTAGCCTGATCATCGGTCCAGAATGTCAGATTGAGACCCGGCGTAGAACCAGTAAAAACATTAACGGAAGTCAGGTCGACAGTAGCAGGAGAACAAACCGGAGCAGGATTACTAATAACAACTGTCGGAGAAGTATTTACTGTTACAATTACTGACTTTATGTCGAAACAGCCGTCAGGGGAAGTCCCTTTGATATAATAAGTTCCATTAGTTGCTGCAGTTGGTGTAGAATATGAAGAGGTGGCTGAGGAGTTCTTCCAGTAGGAAAAAGTGAGACCTGCCGTTGATCCGGCTGTTATTGCAGCCGAAGTAAGGTCAACTGTCGCAGGTGAACAAACAGCAGCCGGCTGGCTTACTACTACATTGGGACGTGGGTTAACAATGACTGTCACAGGCTTAATTGAATAACAACCCATCGTTGTAACTCCCTTAATATAATATGTTCCGTCGACAGCGTAAGCAGGATCTGACATTGCAATTGTTGCCTTGTCATCGTTCCAGAAGGTCAGGTTAAGGCCCGGGGTTGAACCGCTGAAAATATCAACCGAGGTCAGATCGACAGTGGCAGGAGCACAAACAGACGCCGGATTTGTAATTACCAGGCTTGGAGTTGGATTTACTGTTACAGCATAAAGGGGACTTGCCGGCCCACTTCCGCAACTATTTGTACCGCTAACTGTTATATTTCCTGAAACAGATGAAGAAGAATAATCGACAATGATACTGTTGGTATTTGCTCCTGAAGTTATTATTGCCCCTGGGGGTAGGGTCCATAAATATCCCTCTGCTCCTGAAATCAGGTCCGTGGTGTAGGCAATACCTGAATTTCCCTGACAAACCAGCACATTACCTGTGATGGAACCGCCTGCAGAAGGAAGGGGATTCACAAGGAGATCAGTATTTGCAACAGGCTGACAACCATCAGGCAAGGTGACAATAACTGAATATTTCCCCGCATCGGCAAGAGTTGCAGATGAGATGACGGGATTCTGTAAGATGCTTGAAAAACTATTTGGTCCACTCCATGAATAGTTAGTACCTCCGTCTGAGGAATTCAGATTAATTGCTGATCCCTCGCAGACAGGAGAGTTGCTTCCTGCTGTTGCAGCACCACATGTAGAATTAAAGAATTGGGATATCGGGTCATTAGCAAGATCAGCAAGATTTCCGTAGCTGCATGCAGAAGCCTGATATGCAATTGTTGGTGGAGAAGCACAGTTAAGAACAGGATAAGCAGGATCATTATTCAGGTTTGCAGGGATAAGAGCTCCTCCTATAAATACTTTCACCGGATCATCATTGCTTGTAAATAAGCTTAGCCCGCTTGCTCCAGTCTGTTTAAAGTCGCCGGTAACCATCAGGTATCCGTTAGCAATAATTGTTGCCTGATTATCCATTATGATATTTCCCCGGACAATGAGTACTCCTCTGTCTTCAATGATTATCCGGCTATTGTTGCTTATTGTCAGATCACCCTTTATGACAAGAGTATCATAAACTGAAAGCAGCCCGCCGGAACCTGAAAAGGAGAGAGGACTGTTAGCAGTTAAAAAGCCGTAAACAGTTATATTAATGTCGATTACTGAAGTTTCAGGAATCGCCCACGATGGATTCCAACTGCCCGGCGCTGCCCAGTCTCCGGAATAATTGTCCTTGCTGGTCTGCTGCGAATAGAGGCCTTGTGCTGGAAATATTAAAACTCCAGCAAGAAACCAAATCCTGTAAATAAAGGCAGCAACACACCTCATTGCCGAATGTTAAATGATTATCAACCCTTTTACCAACACTCCACTTTTTCAAATGGCTCCTTTACAAATATAATCTGAAATTACCGAAGCTGAAAGAAGTAAGGCGATTTTCAGCATTCAAATAAAGGTAAATAAAGCAGGCAGACTTTCATCCAATCCCTGATTTAGCTTTCTAATAGAAAAATATCAAAGATTTTGTTG
>CAIPJU010001092.1 GCA_903865465.1 uncultured Bacteroidota bacterium | reverse complement strand
TCCATTATAATATTGAATATGCAGGAAATACCGGGCCAATTCCAACTGAATTTCTCCCACACAACTTAATCGTATCCTTCAAGGAGAACAAGATTCTTTTTGAGATGCTTTCCTCATTTGGTAATTCAGGTATTCTAAACCTGGCCAATCCTGAAAAGGGAATCTACGATACCTATTTCAGCTTCTTCACTGTGAAGTATTTCTACGAATCAAAACAGGATGAAATCTATCCGGGATTTGAATCCATGAAAAATGCTGTTATCAAAAAAACATCTAAAACATCTACCATCTGCGGGTTCAACTGCAAAAGTGCTGAGATCACTTTCCTAAAATGCGATAATAAATCCTTCGAAATATGGTACACTAATGAGATAAATGTAGTTAATCCAAATACTTGTACACCATACAGTTCAATTGATGGAGTCCTTATGAGTTTTGTATTTGTCATGGGCCCTACGGAACTACATTTTACTGCTGAAACAGTTTATAAAAAGGACATACCCGATAACCAGTTCGAAAGAAGAGCTAAGTTTATAAGGGTGTCACGCGATGACATCAACAAATTTATCAATAAGATGACTAATATTTAAGGACAGAATTTGTGACAAAGGCACTTCAGTTCACAAATGTTTTTATTTTTTTTCATCTCTGCCCAGCGCTATAACTTTGTTTCTCAGCACCAATAAATCTGGCAATTGTTTCGCATCAGCTAAAATAACCTGACTGATTTTTTGTCAGGCGTAAAATTATTACCTTTGAACTTCGTTTTAAAAAACGAAGCTTTTTCGGAAAAAACTGAATAACAAATGAGTAAAGAAAAGGAAGAGGCAGGGAAAAAAAGCCCAAAACCTGGAAAAAGTAAAGAGAAGTCAAAATCTTTCTTCTCGGATGAGAGGATAAAATTTGTTTTCGGAATTCTTATAACCGTCTTTGCACTTTATCTTTTGCTCGCCTGCGTCTCATATCTTTTCTGGTGGAAGACTGATTTAAGTTCACCCGATTCGAATGTTATTTCTGGTGCAGATGTGGTTGTGAAAAACTGGTCAGGGAAAAGCGGCCACTTCCTTGCAAAAATGATAATAACCAACGGGTTTGGTTACGGCGCCTTTTTCATCCCGCTCATTTTTGGCACAGTTGGCCTTTACCTGCTCAGTTTCCCAAAAATAAGACCAATCAGGCTCATCACAATTTTTGCTTTTGCAACCATCCTCCTCTCATTTATTCTGGGATATGTATTCCATTTCTCAAAAAGTTACCTTGGCAGCGGCCCAGGCGGCGCACAGGGATACATTGTAACAGGATGGCTGAATGCATTCATGGGAAAACCGGGCACAGGTTTGATTATCATCTTTCTGACAATTACTTACCTGGTCTTTGTTTTAAAAGTACAACCCCATTCATTCAGGATCAAGCTCCCCTCTTTCAAATTATTTCATAAAAAACCGCCGAAAGTTAAACCCGTCATTTCTGTTGAGATACCTGAAGAAGAGACCGTTTCATCTTCTGACGAAGAAGAACTTCCGGAGAACCCTTCTGAAGATGATGGAGAAGTTGCATTTGTTATCAGGAACGCAAATGTTATCAATGACATAATTGATCTTTCAGATGAAACAGGTGAAGGATTGGCGGCAGGTTCCATCATTCGTGAGCTGGGAGGTGAAAAACCTGCTGAGGAACCGGCGCCCGAACCCGATGATGAGGATGAAGGTCTCGATTTTAACATAAATAAGCCTGAGACAGGCGAAAACCTTGCAGCTCACGAAGTTGACAGGATCATGGAGGACTATGATCCCCGACTCGACCTGTCGCGATATAAGTTCCCCCCGGTATCAATTCTTAAAGAACACAAGTCAGAAAGTGCCTTCGACAATAATGAAGTTTATGAGAATAAGGAAAATATAATAAAAACTCTTGGCGATCATAAGATAAATATAAGGAGCATCTCGGCTACAGTCGGGCCCACAGTTACTCTTTACGAAATTGTACCTGAACGCGGTGTCAGGCTCGCCCGTATCAAATCGCTCGAGGACGATATAGCACTTAACCTTTCAGCGCTTGGAATCAGGATCATAGCTCCCATTCCCGGAAGAGGAACTGTCGGCATTGAAGTGCCGAATAAAAAACCTGAAATTGTTTCGATGAGGTCACTGATAACCTCCAAGGCGTTTCAGGAGACAAGATTTGACCTTGCTCTGGCACTGGGCCGGACAATTACCAATGAACCTTTTATTGTGGACCTTACAAAGATGCCTCACCTCCTTGTTGCCGGAGCCACCGGTCAGGGAAAGTCAGTAGGGATCAATGCTATTATAACCTCCATTCTTTACAAAAAGCATCCGGCTGAGGTGAAATTTGTCCTCATCGATCCAAAAAGAGTAGAACTTCCATTATATATGAAGATCGAGAGGCACTTCCTTGCTAAATTGCCCGATGAGGAGGATGCAATTATTACTGATACACAGAAGGTAATCAAAACACTCAACTCTCTGTGTATTGAGATGGATAACAGGCTTGAACTCCTGAAAGGAGCTCAGTCGCGAAATATTAAGGAGTATAACGAAAAGTTCATTTCCAGGAAGCTTAGTCCAAATAAAGGACATAAATACCTGCCCTACATTGTTCTTATTATTGATGAATTTGCCGACCTTATTATGACAGCAGGAAGGGAGATAGAAGGTCCGATCGGCAGGCTTGCCCAGCTTGCCAGGGCTATTGGAATTCATCTTATTATCTCAACACAGAGACCTTCAACAAATATCATCACCGGATTTATTAAGGCCAATTTCCCTACCAGGGTTGCATTTCGTGTCTTCTCTTCAATCGACTCGCGGACCATACTCGATGCAACCGGGGCCGACAGGCTTGTCGGACGTGGCGATATGCTTGTCTCATCGGGCAATGAACCTGTAAGGGTGCAATGCGCATTTATTGACACTCCTGAGATTGAAGAACTTACTGATTTCATAGGATCACAGAAAGGGTATGCTGATGCCATGCACCTTCCGGAGTTTATCGATGATAATGATTCAAGTTCTCCTGAGGTTGACCTTCGAAAACGCGATCCTATGTTTGATGATGCCGCCAGACTGGTTGTTCAACATCAGCAGGGCTCAACTTCGCTGATTCAAAGGAAATTGTCGATTGGTTATAACAGGGCTGGCAGAATTATTGATCAGCTCGAAGCTGCCGGTATAGTGGGCCCCTTCGAAGGCAGCAAGGCAAGAGATGTTTTATGCTCCGATATGATCGCTCTTGAATTTGTTATGAAAAGGCTTGAATAACCCAGCGCCATGAAAATCAGCAAACTACTCATTCCTCTGTTTTTATTACAGGCTTTAACGCTCTCCGGACAGAAAGATCAGGAAGCTTTAAAAATACTTGACAGGTTTTCGTCTGTTGCCTCTTCGGCTCCTTCAATTTCCATGAAATTCAGGATGTCAACCTTCGACCAGACCGAAAACAGAAAAGATACCTTGTCTGGTTCCATTATTCTGAGTAAAAACAAATACAGGCTCGACATGCCTGACAATATTGTTTGGTTCAACGGTGAAAACTCATGGAGTTATCTTACAGCCGAAAAAGAGGTAACTATAAGAAAACCTTACCTGAAAGACAATTCATTTCAAAACAAACCCTCCGCCATCTTCACCTTGTATAAAAGCGGATATAAATACAGGCTTATTGAAGAAGGGACGCTTTCGTACACTATCGATCTTTATCCTGAAGATAT
This sequence comes from uncultured Bacteroidota bacterium, assembly GCA_903865465.1. Taxonomy (GTDB): domain Bacteria; phylum Bacteroidota; class Bacteroidia; order Bacteroidales; family VadinHA17; genus LD21. The sequence goes on along the minus strand of CAIPJU010001092.1, from coordinate 153 downwards.
CAATACCGATATGCTTAGGGTGAGGCTTGTTATCGGGAAAAGCAACATGGATCTTAAGAGCCTGGAATACAAGAAAAAAGAGGGTGTAATTATCACTCTTGATATAATTAATTATAACCTGTCACTTAAGCCTTCTGCCGACACATTTATTTT
>CAIPJU010001091.1 GCA_903865465.1 uncultured Bacteroidota bacterium | reverse complement strand
GGCTGTATGCAAATTGTATGCAAAAAAAAGCCACCTACTTCTTGTCGTTGTAAGTGGCTGATTTTCTGTGGGCCCAGCTGGGCTCGAATCAGGGAACCCCATATTTTGGGATTAAAATAATTGCTCTTGAAACTTTCATTTGGGCTTTAATGTTAATTCAATTCTTCAGTGAAAATTTTAACATTGCCTTTTCGTTCCTGGGTTTCTGAGGCGATGGCGACACGGTAATCCTGCCCTCTACATCTTTTTTATCACCCGTAACCTTAAGCTTTCCTGTAAAATGCCAGTAAAGGTATTTTGTGATTTTCATACAGTTGCTTCCCTGTTTTATAAGCTCATAAGTGCAACATCCCTGGGGGCATTTGGGATAGTCAATTTCTGAAACCCTTCCCTTCAATGTAAAATTGCCCAGGACATCCACTTTCCCTTCAAAATCGCTGCACATGGCCAGCATACCGTCCTTAGGATATTCCATGTGAAACTCGACTGTACCGGTTGCCTTGTATTTTTCATCGACTATCACATGGAGGTCAGAGATTGTAATTTTGTATTTTGCCTTCATCTTTGTATTGTCATCAGCGAAGTCTACCGCACCCTTATAATCACCCTGGGCCTGTATCGCGTCAGCCACCACCAGCCGTGGATTAGCTTGCTGGTTGTTGGTATAATTGATTGCAACAACATCGAGCCACTCTCTTTTATCTTTGTACTCGAAGAAGAGGCTGTCGCCTTTGGGAAGTTCAGCTATCTGGGTACGATTCCCGGGTGCGCATGAGTAGAGATATAAAATGGTATTTTCTGATCCTGAGAGATTCTTTACCATCACTTTCTTTGGTTTTATCTCCATATTCTTCACCCTGAAAATCTTTGCCGCCATATAAGGTATTCCTGTGGTTACTGTATCTGCAGTGAATTTATCATCCAGTTTGACCAAAACGGTATGGGAGTTCCCTGCCAGATCGGCTAGTGAAGTATCGATGGCTGCAAAACCCTTATTGTCATAGCACCATTTTATGTAATCATGATATTCCGTGCCTATTCCTTTTGATCCAAGTTCTTTTAAATAAGTGTCGATCACATCGCGTGTATAAGAGGTTTTGCTTTGTGCCGGACGAAGGAAAAGCTCCCTGAAATCGGCAGTTTTACCAGGCCGGTAATGAAGAAGATATGCAAGGAAGCCACCCGAAGTGTACCAAATGGGTTCTTCATTGCAATCATCCCAGGAACGCTGAAGGATTGCGGAGAGGTTTTGGCTGCTTTCGCCTGCATATTGTTCGGCTTCGTATGGGGAGATTTTTGGAAAGACAATCCTGTCGGCCTGTACAGCCAGCGATTCCCACCACCATTTAGTAGCCAGATTGGCAGCCATAACACTGTAATAATTTTCGGTAACGTAATGAAGAAGCTCATGGCAGCATGTTTTCTGTAAGGCTACTGAAGAAGTCATACCCCTGTCGGGCGGGACAAGATTATTTATTGTGATCCCCGACAGGCCTGTGACACCGTCTAAAGGTTTTCCGTTTTGGTCTTTTATGTCTTCAACATATATATTAATAATTGTGGGCGTTGGATCGGGCCTCTTCTCCTTCAGTTCTTTGGCATATGATGCCGATTTATCCATTTTCTCAATCAGCCCCATCGAAACATACTTGTCGAATGCTGTTTGCAGATAGAGGCCCATGTCCTGGACATAGTAAGGCACATCTTTAACAGGATGATTATGCTGTGGCGAGAGGTATGCCGGATCGGCATTGGATGGAACCGAGGATTCGTCATACCGGATCAGGAAATTGGTAGTTGAATATGTTTTCTTCTGTGCGAAAGAGTGGTTTACACTGAAAAGAAGAAGCAGGATGAACAGAGAAGATGATTTCATGGCATACTTTTCTTAAAAATAAGAATAATCTTAAGAATTTGGATGGATTGTTGGAGTTGAATTTTATTATCTGATTCCGGTTTTTTCCGGCTAAATGAGCTGCAATTCCTGAAGGTGAGACTTATGCCTGAAACCAACCCGCTGCCCTGTTAAAGTTAGTCCCGGGGCTACTCCCTTGTCCAGAGGAAAGATGTCGTGCTTGTTCCATCTCCCGGCGACCACGACATTATATTCCCGCCATTCTTCCAAAGAACATTATAAACCTCTGTCCCAACCTTAGGGTCTAAAATTGGTTGGACAAGCGTTATCTGATCCCTGCTGTCATTTATCTTATAGCCAACAGTGGGACTGGTTGCAGTTTGAGCTCCGGCAGAGATTATCTGCGATGCAACAACTGTATTATTCGCGTTAATTGTTATTACGAAGTAGCCTGGCTGAGAATTCCCCGTCTCAGAATTAGTGAATTCAAATTGCTGAGATTCCCATTTTCCTATTATAAACTCAGATAGTTTAGTCTCTTTTTTGCAGCCAGCTCCTGGCAGTAGTATGATAAAGAGCAAAAATAATAATCTTTTCATAGTCAGAAATTTGAAAATACGTGATCTTTTATTTGGTAAATTCGAAGTTACTCAAATTTGCAAGGTGGATTAACAGCCACAAAATTTTCATCTGACCAGCCAGGTATTTTATATGTTGAAGACAGATGAAAGGGCATAATTATATTTCTGGAATCATGCAAGGTCATATTTAATATTTATTTTCACTAGTGTCTATTAAAAATTGTTAAAATTACTCATAGCTTACTCATAATCAATATGTATTTCGCCAAAAACCTTGTCGCACTTTTGAACAGATTACCTTTGCTGGTAACCCAAATAGTAGTGTGCGATGAACAGCGGCAAATATATTTTCAGTCAAATCACCGATTTTCTTCCCAAACGATACTTCGAAAGACTCGTCATGACGATACCCAACGATAGAACCCAAGGATGGAATTTGACATACTGGAATCAGATGCTCTTTCTCATGTTCGGTCAGTTGGATGGCTGTAACAGCCTTTGTGAACTGACGGATATTACTACGGCACATGCCCGGAAGTCCTTCCATCTTGGATTTGGAAAGACCCCAATAAACCGAAGCGTTCTTTCCAAGACAAATCAGCTTCGTGATTATCACATTTTTGAAAAATTCGCCTATCACATGGTGGAACTTGCTCAACAGAGTTGTATCGACCAGGAGTTTGAACTCAACGGCTTTGATTCCACCACGATAGATCTCTGTATGTCTCTTTTTGAATGGGCAAGGTTCAGAAGTACCAAATCCGGCATCAAGGTACACACACAACTTGATATTGTAACCCAAATACCGGTATCGTTCAATATCACCGAAGCAGCTGTGCATGATGTGAATGCCATGGACTGGATTAACTACGAGCCGTTTGCTTGTTATATCTTTGACCGTGGATACTGGGATTTGGACAGACTCTATCGCATAGAGATTATCAATTCGTTCTTTGTTATACGGGAAAAACGAAGGCCGAAATTTGAAGTGGTGGACGGAGAAGACCTTCTGGAGGGTACAGATAATATCCTCAGAGATCAAACTGTGAGGTTCACCACAAGCGGGAACACACAAAACTATCCTTCTGAAATCAGAAGAATAATCTATTATGAACCTGAACTCAGACGAACCTTCACTTACTATACAAACAACTTTTTTTTCAAGGCCAAGGATATTGCATTCCTTTATAAAAACAGATGGACTGTGGAAACCTTCTTTAAATGGATGAAAGGACACCTGCGCATCAAGTCCTTCTGGGGAAATACTGAAAATGCTGTACGGATACAAGTTTATGTAGCTATCATCACATATTGCACCGTTGCAATTCTCGAAAGAAAGCTTGAACTTAACAGAAGCATCTATGAAGTTATGAGAATATTGGGCAGCTCCCTCCTCGCAAAAGACAATATCAAAGATCTGTTCCAGTTTGAAGAGCCGGAGCAAACCCAAGATCATGGGCAGTTGGAATTGGGGTTCGATATTTTTTAACATAAATTAATAGACACTAGTGATATTTTTTATAGTTTTGGGATACATATGATGTCCAAATATTAAGTTTTTAATAAACCAAAACCTGTCACACCCCTTTCATTCGTTTAATTATTTATTTTTCAATAAAATGAAGCAAATCCTGATTTTCCTGTTAATGAGTACTTTCCCTATTGTTAAGGGACAATATTCTGAGCCAAAATTCGGCAAGATTGATATGGCTGATATGACCATGAATAAATATGAAAATGATACCTCTGCTGCAG
>CAIPJU010001090.1 GCA_903865465.1 uncultured Bacteroidota bacterium | reverse complement strand
GTCAGGGTTTTCAATTTCCAGGAGACGAGTATGTTAGCTGTTTAGAAAAGGGTTTAATACAATTTTTGATTATTTACATTTTTTTAACCCTGGTAAATGAAAGATCATATTGACACATTGTTATTATTAGATTATGCACAAGGTAAAATTTTAAATGATGATCAGCGCGATCCCATAACCGATCATCTTTGCGAATGCGGGTTTTGCCGGCAGATTTTAAAATCACATTATTATCTTATCCATAATCATGAAATTTTACTTGAGAAATTTTTCCCGGAACCCGATCCGCTGATTGCTGAGGTATCAATTCCTGAAACTTCAATGCAGACAGGACTTCAGTTATCCGTGTCCCAGTTTTTGCAATCAATTCACGAAAGAATCCAGTCTCTGAAGAATCAGGGTACTATTATAGGACAGGAAATCAGAGTTGAGGTAATCGCATTTCTTGATGAAATCAGATCAATATCGGGTATTAACTCTTCATTAGTGCCGTTGAAAGTGGAGAATATAGCACTCCTGGGTATTGAAAATACTGAAAAGGATAAAGATCAGAAGTTCAAATATTTGTCACATAATATTAAGCTTAACTTTTTATCGCTTCAGGATTTCAAAGCTGGAGATTTTGAATACCGGTTTACAGGCAAATATTTTTATATTAATTACAATTTACAGAACTTCAATGAATTGAATGATCGTAAAGTTCACCTGATAACTGATATCGGTTCTCCCTTTATATTTACTGGAACCTTCAAAGAGACATTTAAAAGTTCGGCTGCGAGGATAAAAATTGAATTCGACGAGATCCTGCCTTTTGATGCCTCACCTGCAAATGAGGAAGCTTATTATGATTTCTTTCTGACCATAGATTAAAAAAAGAATTAACCTGATGTTAATAATATCAACATGAAAAGATTTAAATCTCCTCTGACACTTGCATTTACAGGCATAGTCACCCTTTCCCTTCTTTTCACGGGATGTCTTCATGATCGTGGAATCAGGACCGATATGTCATATGATAACCTGAAAGCTATTTCTTTACGGGAATTACAGAAGGTTATTATCCATGGCCCGGAGAAGGAGTTTGTTGCTTTGAAATCCTTTTATGGACTGACCAGCCTCTATGGATTTCTCTGGGATGAGGAGGGGAATGATCTGATTCTTTTTGGAAAAGCTGATAAAGAGAAGGAGGCTTTAAATTTCGATGATTTTGTGGTTTCGCTTAGAAATGCATACTGTCTTAACTGTAAAACAGAAGGTAATACGGTTTTTTATTCTGAACCTTCATGCACAATTGATCCTGATCCTAATACAATGGGATTGTTGAATAAGCTGAACACATCTGATAATGAGGATAATCAGACTAACAGGGGAAGATCGTGGGAAGAGATTTGTGCAAGGCCTCAGACTGTTGGTGTTTTTGGGATCCCATTCAATTCACATCTTGCATCTTTAATGGTCAACGCTGACTATATGCTTAAGGACATCACAAATGGTCATGTTAAGGTTGAAATTGAAGGAGGTTTTAAAAGCCTGCATCAATTAAGAAAAGAAATCGCGGAGGAATCATTGAAGAATAATGTATCACTGCATTTAGGTTCTCCCATGAATCGTTTTGAGTTTACTGCCCCTTCATCTTATTTCAGGAATTCGGAAAAATTTTACCTCCTCTATTCACAACCTGTTTTATTGGTAACGGAAGAGCAATATCTTTCAAAAAGTTCTATCTCGGGTACAGGCAAGCCTGATTCCCTGGCTCAGGAGTTCGCAGATAGTTTTAACACAAGTTATGAAGAGATTTCAAAAGTCCACCCCATGTATGAATCGCTTATGCAATCATACAGGGTTTTTTCAATAGCAAAAGCGATAGAAGAGAGCCAACTAATCACGGATACATCATTTTTTTCTGAAATATTAAATCACTATCCACTTGATCAATATAATGTTCCATCCACACTTCCCGGGAAAAGCATGCTGGATAATGTAACATATAAGACAGATGCAGGCTCCAATATATACTACATGTATTCTTGTGGCGGTGTTAACCTGGGTTCAAAAGTTCTGAAATCTCCTGTGAGGGCGATGAAGGAGATGGAGATCACAAACAGTATAATACTTGCAAGGCCTGGGGCAGGGTCGGTTGAATGGAACGCAGAAAAGGTCAATGCTAAGTTTTGGGTTCTGAATATTAACTGGTTAAACCTACTGCCAAAGTCTACATTGTTTGTTAAATGAAACAATAATATTTCTTTTTCGCGATAATTTCATGCCTGTTTCTGGTAAAAGTTGTGTATGGTTCCGGGTAATTCCAAAGAGGCAATCTATGAAGAGGGTCTGAATCAGTATAATACTG
>CAIPJU010001089.1 GCA_903865465.1 uncultured Bacteroidota bacterium | reverse complement strand
TTTTGTCAAGTCTTTTTTGGTTACTTTTTGTGACGACAAAAAGTGACAAAGAAAGAATAGCCGGGAGATCCGACAAAAAGCCAATACAATGAGCAGATAATGGGGTGGTCACCTTCGCCCATCGGAGGGACGACTGGGATGACTGGGATGACTAGGACGAGAGCAACTATCGTGTGTGGTGCCTTCCGTCCGATCCCGTCATTACAGGCGCCATTTACATTTGCACGCGGACGGCGCACGCGCTGCATTCGCAACCAGGGGTTCCGCTGCGCTCCACCCCTGGCTACAAAAATTCCACCGCTTTGCGGTTAAACCCCGGAGTCGCATTCATTAGCACATTAGCACATTAGCAAATTAGCACATTAATTCGCAGCACCCCTGTTCCGCTACGCGGCTAAACCCCGGAGTCGCATTCATTAGCACATTAGCACATTAGCACATTAGCAAATTAGCACATTTTTCCTGCGACTACCCCCCTATTTCATGACAACCCGCCCTTCGCTTTTTTTGTGCCGTTTTTTACCGTTTTTTCACTGAAAATATTTGGAAATTTAAAATCTTATAGATAATATTGTCAAATAGGCCGTTTTGTAAACACTTGCTGTATAAGGGTTTTTCAATTTGGAGCCCGAAAAAAAGCGTTCTTTATACGGATTTTATAAAAATTTAATTTTTTTTAATTTTTTTCACGCAACGAAGCAACCTTCTTCCCGTTATCAACATCTTACTAACAATTGGAGGACGGAAACGGAGACTGGGGGACTGGGGGACTGGGAGACTGGGAGACTGGGAGACTGGGACGAGTTGAAACGGGGAAACGGGGAAACGAAGAGTGTCGAGTGAAGAGAGTACAGACGTTGCATGCAACGTCTCTACAAACTAAATTTTAATTTTTTTAAACATTTTTTTAGATTCGAAGCAACCTGATTAACCGTTTTCTCATCTGATACAATATCAGCCCTGAACTTTTTGGCGTTTTGTGCGTTAATTGGCAAAGATCTGAAGGTTTTTAATTAGGTATTTAGAAAAAATTTACATAATATTGTGCCGAAATTCTCATTCCCCTCTTCGGGCGGGGGTGTTATTTCGTTGAAAATATCAACATACGTTCTTAAAAATTAGATTACAAACCCAATAAAGAGAAAAGAAATCGATTTTATCATTGATTTATTTTTATGAAAACTAGAGATTTTATTTACAAACAAAAAACAAAAATGATTATGAAAACAGGGGGTACATTGAATTTCCTTAAAAAAGCAGGAGCAGTCCTTATGCTCGTTGCTGTGTTTGCATCATCTTGCAACAAGTATGCAGATGATTTCAAACAATTGAACACAAAACTCGACGCTCTTGCAGTACAAGTTGCAGGCGTTACCCAGTTGTCAACTGACATGGCCGCTTTGAAAACGCAGGTTGCTGCTGTTCAGACTGCCGTTGCCGGTTTACCTGGAACAGCTTCTATCACAGCTTTGTCAACAGCTTTGGCTGCTACAGACGCTAAAGTAACTACAGTAAGCGCCAACCTGACTGCCCTTGCAGCCATCGCAGCCAAAACAACTGATGTTACAGCTTCTCAGGCCGCTCTGACTGTGCTGATCAACAAAGTTACGACTGATTTGACTGCAACTATCGGAACTCAGGTCGCTTCTTTGACAGCTCTTGCCAACAGCAACCAGACAGCCGTTATCGCTAAATTGACTGCCCAGGACGCTGCTGCTGCTGCTAACCTGACAGCTACTACCAATGCAATTACTGCCCTGGGAACAAGCATTGCTGCCCAGATCACAGCTACCAATGGTATGATTACTGCTCAAACTGCAACTCAATTGACTCAGTACAATGCTTTGGTAGCCGGTCAGGCAGCCAATGTACTTTCTGCAGCCGGTCAGGATGCACAGTTATTGGCTCTTGTTAATACCAATGCTGCTCAGACAACTGCTATCAATGCTACGTTGGCCAATACAGTTGCAACTCTTGCCGATCTGAACACAGCTCCTTCTACCAGCACCATCGCTGCGCTGGTTGCCGCTATGCAACTTCAGATTACTGCCATGCAACAGAACATCAACGTTATTCTTGCCAGCACATCTTACAATGGTGATGTTATCCTGAATAATGATACACAGGTTGCTTTCTTCTTACCTAAAATTGCTCAATTGGCAATTGTAAATGGTAACGTAACTGTAGATCCTACCAACATTACTGCAGCTCAAATTGCAAATCTTCCTACAATTACCAAGGCTATCACAACCGTTTCTGGTGCTACTAACACAGTAACAGTGAATTTCGCTGTTGGTAGTGGTGTTGATTTTTCTAATCTGGTTTCAGTTGCCGATAACTTGGTTGTAACTGGTGGAGCTAAAGCTAACGCAGCTGACTGTAAGCTTACATCTTTGAACACTGTCATGGGTAATTTGGTTTTGAACTATGATGGAGCTTATGCATCTTCCACATTGCAAAAAGTAGGTGGTTATTTGGTATTACAGAAAAAAGCAGTGGTTGCAGCTTCTTCACCTCTTGGAACAACAAGCATCAACATTCCTAATGTTGCCGTTACTGGTAGTGTTTATGATAATGTTGCTCTGGCTACACCTGGAGTACTAACTTATGCTGTTGCATCTAGCATCATTATGTCAGGTGGTGTTTCAAGTTTGACAGCTGATGCTGCTACAACCATCACTTTGGGTACTGTATCTGCTGCTGCTGGTCTTACTATTTCTTCTTCTCTAACTGCTCCTGCTGTTGTAAGTCTGCCTAATCTTACTGGTATCGTTGGCGCAGGTAGTTTTACTACTTTTGGCGCTTCTGCAGTTAATCTTCCAGTTTTGGCTACAAATGCTGGTGGTTTAGCAATTGTTACTGGTACAGGTGGTACAGTTGATTTGACAAAATATAATGCTGCCGGTGGTTTAACAGTTACTGGTCCTGCTGTACTTACTCTTCCTGCAATGGCTGCTGGTGCAATTACTTCATCAACTGCTACAAACGTTACATTGGCGAAACACGACTGGGCAATTGTTCCTACATTGGGCGCAGTTACAGATTTATCAGCTACTAACGTAGCAAATCCTGTAAACCTTAATGTTGCTGGTTTTGCAACTTTGAAAAATGTTACAATCAATGGCAACACATCTGTAGCTATTCCTGCTACGGCTGCTGGTTATACATCATTGGCTGCTACAGTTACAATTGGTGCCGCTAATACTGCAATGAAAACAATTGCTGTAGGTGGTAGGTTGAAATCAGTTTCTATTACTGGTGTTGCTCCTCAAACCATTACTTCGGTTACTACCTCTGGTGTTATCAATGATGTAACAATTGCTAATTTAACAAATGCATCTCTGACAGCCTTGACTTTAGGTCATACTCATTTTGTAGGTGGTCCTGGTTCAACTCTGGATATTCAGGGTTGTACTGCTCTTACTTCATTAACTACATCTACAGACATGATGAAGGTTCTGAGAGTTAGAGGAAATACGAGCCTTACATCTGCTAATTTTGCATCTTATGTTACAGTTCCTGCAGTAGCTGCTACTGTTACCATTGATATTTGGGGTAACAAATTGAGTGGTACATTTACGCCCGCCGCTACTGCTACATTCTCAACTCCTTATGTTGAAGCTAAACTAACTTGTGCAAGTTTGCTTACTTTGAAAGCTTATGTTGCTGCATGTAATGCTACTTCTTCTTTGGTTGTTGGACCATACACTATCACTCTTGCTAGTACAGTAACGTTTGATAATGATTTGGATTCTACAGCAGCGTATCTTTATCTAGGTTCTTTCCTTTATCCAGTTACTGCTGTTTTGACTAATGGTGCTATGGCTGCCGCTCAAACCGTTCTTGCAACAACTTCTGTTGTTATTGACGACGTAAATGCCCAAGCTGTTGCCGCCACTACCAATGGTATTAATACCTATGGTGAATGGTCACTTCTTCAGTAATTAGATTTTAAAATCTATAGTTTTCTATATTTAAAGCCTCCCTTCGGGGAGGCTTTTTTTTTGTGCCCTTCGACAGGCTCAGGGACCACCTGATTTGACCCCCCCACCCCCTGAAGGGGGCTTGCGGTGCCGGCGGGATTTATGAGGAGGCTTGCAGAGCCGCCCGGCCGGGCGGCTGTACACAGGCCCCGGCTGCATTTTCAGGGAACGCGATTGGGTGCGGCGAATTCCGATGCGTCGTTGTTAGAGTTTGGCAAGGAATCACTTGTTGGAATATTCAATTATAAATATTGCTTTCTGATACATCCAATTTCCTGATTTAATGATTAAATTTGAAGATCATTACCTGCAATGAGAAAATTAAGAATCTATATTGATACTTCGGTAATTGGTGGTTTTTTCGATGATGAATTTTGTATTGATACTGAAAAGCTCTTCGAGCAGATTCATCAGGGGGATTTTAAGCTGGTTATTTCTGATCTTACTGAGAAGGAATTGCTCAATGCACCGCCAAGAGTCAGGACCTTGCTTCGGGATTTGGGAATAGATTTTGAATTGGTAATAGTAACTTCCGAGTCTGTTGATTTGGCTATGGCCTATTTAAAGGAAGGAGTTGTTGGACAAACAAGCAAGGATGATTGTATTCACATTGCGACCGCAACAATCCATCAGGTTGATTTGTTGGTTAGTTGGAATTTTAAGCACATTGTGAATATTCTCAGAATTCGTGGGTATAATTCAATCAATATCAAAAATGGATATTCAGTTTTGGAGATTCGTTCACCTAAAGATTTAATTAAGTATGAAGAAGGATAAAAAATTCGATAGCGTCAAAATGATGCGTGAGATTAGAGATAAGATGAGTTTAGAAATGAAGGATATGAATTCATCACAAATCCTGGAATACATTAAAAAGGGACATTTGGAATATGAGAAATTGATAATTCAACAGAAGAAATCTATTATAGGTTTGTAATAGAAACTATTTTCGATTATCATGGCATGTATCCTTTTGTAAGCATTTCGTAAAAGCTGAATCTATAGTTTTCCATATTCAAAGCTTCCCTCCGGGGAGGCTTTTTTTGTGCCCGGTTTTGACCCCCCCACCCCCCGAAGGGGGCTTGCGGTGCCGGCGGGATTTATGAGGAGGCTTGCAGAGCCGCCCAGCCGGGCGGCTGTACACAGGCCCCGGCTGCATTTTCAGGGAACGCGATTGGGTGCGGCGAATTCCGATTCGCCGTTGCTAATTGTATTCTGTTTTTGAATTTCTTTTTCTAAATTTGTGAAAACTATTGATTATGGAAACGATTATTTTAAGAGGTCAATCAAAAATAAATTCCTCATTGATTTTGAAATTGGCAAAACAGCTTAATTTTTCTGCTAAAAAATTGTCAATTGAGGAAGTTGAAGATACCGGTATTGCTATTTCAATTGCCGAAGGTTTAAATACCGGATTATTGATTGAAAATGAAAAACAAGACTTTTTGAAGTTTCTAAAGCACGGTTAGATGCTGATAGAGATCACGCATAAGTTTCAGAAACAGGTTTTGAATTGTAAGGATCCGGGGATCCAATCAAAAATCTATGCCCCCGCTACCGCGCGATTGCATCGCGTGGTTGAATAAGAGATAATCCTTACTTTTAGATTCCATTCTATGGATTAGATTCATGAGTTGTGTCATTATTATCAGATAGAGCGGAATACCACGCGATACAATCTCGCGGTGTCACAGGGCTATTTGCTGTATCTTTACCTGCCAGTGGAGGGCGCATGAATATTTTTTAAAACAGCATATTAACAAATATTCATTATCTTTGGTAAAATAATATCTACTATGGAACGCATTGTAAATCTGCATATCGAGAAATTGCCTGAGGGATTCTATCTCGCTACATCAGACAATATTCAGGGCCTTGTTGCACAAGGGAGAACTTTTACTGAGACTATTGAGATTGCTAAAGATGTAGCAAAAAAACTTATTGAAGCGCAAGAAGATCAGATTCCTAAATTAAAGGCAATTTTGGATAGCTTTGATTACCCGTTAGTAATTGGTGTATGATATGGGTCGACTTTCTGGATATAGATATCGGGATATTATCCAAATATTAAAACGGTTTGGATTTGAATTTTATAGACAAGCAGCAGGCAGTCATGAGATTTGGCATAATTCGTTAACAAATATGTATACAACAGTACCAAATCACTCTGGAGACATGCCTGAAGGAACTTTAAGAGCAATCCTTAAACAGGCAAATATAGATGTTGAAGAGTTCATTAAATCAAAATAGAACAAGCCTTCCTTTATCAAAAACCCGCTGGTCTCAACTCCCCCTCGTTTGCAATAAGGGGTCGTAGTTGGTTGCCTGAGATGATTTTAACAGTTTTAAATCTATAGTTTTCTATATTTAAAGCCTTCCTTCGGGGAGGCTTTTTTTTTGTGGCCCTTCGGCTCCGCTCAGGGACCACCTTGTTTTCACCCCCCACCCCCTGAAGGGGGCTTTCGCCGCGGGCAGGATTTGCCGCGTAGCGCGGTCGGGTGGGGCGATTTCCAATCGCCGTTGTTGATGTGCCACTGACTCGTCCTGATTTTAGTTTACAGTTTTTGATTAATAATTGTTTTTAATTCTTCTTTTTTTAATGTTCAATGTTCGATCAAAACTGTGCTTGGTGTAACAAAGCTATCATTCATTTTCTTCTTGTAATAATTCTTCCA
>CAIPJU010001088.1 GCA_903865465.1 uncultured Bacteroidota bacterium | reverse complement strand
CCTTGTCTTCTTGCGGGGACGATGGTCGGACTATTCTTCGTATCGTCATTTTGGTACTGGCTGACCGGCATTGCGGTGTTGGCATTCTTCTTCATATGTCTGGACCGTGTTCCGGTTCGTCTTTTTGTCGTCACTACTAAAGGGCACTCTCTTTATGGCAGCTTCTAAAATATGGCTATACCAGCACCGACAAAAGGCCTGTTTATTGTGCATGTTGCCTGAATGAAGAGTGGAGACTTATTCGCTATCGGCAATACTACCGTCATTGACAGGTAGTCAATGAGGAAACATAGTCTCAACCATCCTCTATTCATATCTCAATGCCTTAACAGGATCTAACGATGCGGCACGATAAGCTGGATAGAGGCCGGAAAAGATGCCCGTCAAGATGGATACAGTCAGTGCGACCGCAACATATTCAGGAGCAAGAAGTCGGGGTTTATGACTTAATATCTGGATTATTGAGATAATAGCAATTCCTGCTCCTGCGCCGCATAAACCACCTAAGAGACTTATAAACACTGATTCTGATAAAAATTGAACCATGATATCGGCTCTTCGGGCACCCATTGCTTTTCTGATCCCGATTTCCCTTGTCCTCTCAACCACAGATATTGTCATTATGTTCATAATTCCAATACCACCTACAACAAGAGAAACTACTGCAGCCACTCCGCCAATCCATGAAACAATACGAATAATCGAGTTTGCCGTTTCAATATATTGTTGCATGGTCTCAGAGTTATAAGCATATTGCCCCTTATGTCTCTGTATGAGAATATTTTTTAACTCCTCCTCCGCTGTTTTAGCTGAATCAATGGCTGTAGCCTCTGCCTGAATGAGCCCAATCTGCCTTGAATTATACTTACGTTGGTATGTTGAAATCGGAATTATCACCCTGTTGTTGGCATCATCACCGCCGATTGAACCAATGCTGGCCAGAAAGTCTCTGTCCTTTTTTTCAAGTATCCCTATCGTTGTATATTTGTCTTTGCCTATTTGAATCTCTTTTCCTAAAGGATTTTCTATGCCGAAGAGCTTATCGGCAACCTTTCTACCAATCACGCATACACTTCTTCTGGATTCGAGGTCCTCTTTCATAATAAATCTACCTCGAAATACAGAGTCGTTATTTATAACTGCATAATCGGTACCTACCGCCAACAATTTCATCTTGATAAAATTGGTCCCATTTCTTGCCCATAAATCTTGACGCTCCGTAACAGGGGTAATCCGGTCTATCGTACGAGAATTTTTTATCAGTGCATCAAGGTCGTCATTATCGATTCCACTACCCATCTTTATGGATTTACCGGGCTGACCTTCATTGAAGGAGCGGTGTACCCAAAGAGATTTAAGACCAAAAGTCATTAGTTCATCGAATATGATGCTCTTGCCGCTTTTTACCGCAGCCCCTATCACAATAACCGCTGCTACTCCAATGATAATGCCGAGAAGACTTAAAAAAGCACGGAGGCGATTTGCAAGAAGCGCATCAAGGGCAATCAGGATATTATCAAGATGGCTTGCCATCGTAAATAATCCTCCCATCCTTTAATCGCACAATTCTGTTAGCATTATGACCCACAGCCTCGTCATGCGTGACCATGATTATTGTTTTCCCATCCCGATTTAATTTCAAAAATATATTCATGATCTCTTCGCCGGTAGAAAAGTCCAAATTCCCTGTAGGTTCATCAGCTAATATAATTGATGGATTATTTACAAGCGCTCTGGCAATGGCAACCCTCTGTTGTTGCCCTCCCGAAAGTTCATTGGGTTTATGGTAGATCCGTTCACTTAGCCCGACCGATTCAAGGGCGGCTTCTGCCAACATAATTCTTTCTTTACCCTTGGGATGACCATTATAGATCAAAGGCATTTCCACATTATTCAAAGCATTCATCCGCGGTATCAGATTAAAGGTCTGAAAGATAAATCCGATTTTACTGCTTCTTATGCCTGCCAGACAATTTTCATCTAAATTAAGAACATCCTTGCCGTCGAGAAGGTATTGACCTGTTGATGGTTTATCAAGGCATCCGATAATATTCATAAGAGTAGACTTGCCCGACCCAGATGGACCCATGATAGCTATGAAATCACCGCCTACAACATGAATATCAAGGTCAACCAATGCACAAATCTCCCCGGAGCCCATCTTGTAGGAACGGTTTACATTCAAAATACGAATCATCTGATATTGACCTTCTCTCCATCCTTCAAATCAAAATTGCCCGCAATTATCACGTCACCTGCCTTCAATCCGCGGACAATTTCTATTGATTCTAAATCTGATATCCCTGTTTTTATGCCTGCCTTACGGGCTCTTCCTTCCTGATAGAACCAGACAAAAGGAGGGCTTCCTTGATGTACTGCAGACAATGGAAGGTTGAGAATGTTTCCTTTCTTTTCAAGAACGATTTTTACATCAACCTGATTACTGATTCTCAAAAGATTTGTCTTTTCGTCTAAAAGAATTATTACCTCTACAACAGTCCTTTCGCCTTTAATGAGTGCCTTCGGAGCAATCCTGTCAACATGACCTCGAAACTTTCTATCGGAAAAAGAGTCAAAGGTAATAACTGTTTCTTGCCCCGTCTTTATTCTTCCCGCATCCACCTCATCAACTTCAACTCGAACCTTAAGCCTGTCCAGATCAGCTACTGTCATCAATGGTTCTCCGGCAATAACAGACATGCCTTTCTTTACATCCCTCGAAACAACAGTGCCATTTATTGGAGAGACGAGCCTGAGACGCTTATGATGCAATGCGCTCATATTGAGTTCCGCCTCGGAAAGCTGCCACTGCCTTTTTTGCTTTTCATAATCGTTTTTGACTGCTGCTAGATTTATTCGAGTTTTCTCTTTCCTCGAAAATAGCATCTTTGCATCTTCCAACTCACCTTGTGCCTGAAAAACTTCCGTCTCAGCTTTTTTGAAACGTTCCGTCTTTCCCTTTAAATTTATTAAAGATTCTGCCTGTATCTTGTAAAGCTCCCTGGCAATATTTAATTCTCTTTCTGCCGACTCTTTGTTGATCTGGTTTTGGCCCAACTGCCTCTCTTTTGTTTTGAGATTTAATTCCAGCTCATTGGGATCCGCGTGAACCCTGTCCGATGCATCGAGTTTGCTTTTTGATTCCAATGTCGCTATTTCTGCCTGTTCTAATTTCAATCGTGCCCTTTTTAGTGCATCTTCACTTTCAGTAATGTCAAACCGGATAAGTGCCTCTCCTGCTGTCACTTTTTCACCTTCTTCTTTGAGGAGTTCCTCAATTCTCCCATTTGCCTTCGAACGGACGATAAAATCTTCAACCGACTCGACCCTTCCTGTAGCTTTGACTGAGTCAACAATATCCCCTTCGGTTACACGTATGGTCTCAACGGTCCTAGATTTGGCAGTTCTACCGTATGCGATAAGGATACTTGAGAATATAAATGCCCCCGTTACTATGAATATTATCCACTTCTTCATATCAAATTTTCTCCTAGTGCCCACCGATACTCTGTATTAGCTATCTCAAAATCAATAAGGGCGGATATGTATCTCTTTCGAGTGTCGGCACAACTTACATTATACTCAGCTACCTGATTTATTGTCATGACACCTAGTTCAAATTGTTTCTTTGCTGCCTCAAGATTTTTCTCGGCCAAGGAGAGATTTCTAAACAAAGTGTTAATCCTCTCAGCAGTATCGGTTATGTAGTATTGCGCCCTTTTTATACCAGCAAGAATATTTCCCCGCTCTTTTTCCAGAACTGCCTGACTGGCTCTTACCTCAGCAAGTCCCTGATTTACCCTGCTTTCAGTCGCATATCCCTCAAATATATTAAAGTCAAACTTCAACATTACCGACCAATAGTCTTTGGTCATTTCCCGCCACGACCCATCAAAGCTATTGCTGTGCCATCCGGTCCAGTTGTAATTACCAACCAAATCCAGGCGAGGATAATACGCCGACTTTGCGACCTTTATATCCGCCTCATTCGCCATGATACGTTTCTGTATCTGTTTTATCTCAGGTCTTGATTGTATCGCATCCTCAACAGCAACTTCAGGGGCTTTCAAATATGACTGGTGAAGGTTGTTGAGAGGCTCATCCCGAAGGGTAAGGATTATTTCATTACCTGTTTCAATAATGCCCATTTCATTGAGTAGCCCAACTTCCGCTATTTTACGTGCAGTTGCAGCCTGTGACAAATCCCCTTTGCTATTTACGAAATCTACTTCAGACTTCTCCATCTCCAGCCCTGCTATTGTGCCTTTTTCATATCTTGCTTTTGCTGTCTCCAGTATAATTTCTGAGTGTTTTAGCTTTTCTTTCTCAATGCCAAATATTTTATCCGCTCGTTTTAATTCCCAATACGCTTTGGCAACAGACAGCATTATCTCTCTTTTATGTAACTCCTGGAGCATTTCGCTCTGACTGATTCTCTCCTTTGCCCATTCGATTTTTCCTGTAACGCTGCCACCCGTAAACAAACTCTGAGTTGCCTGCAAGGACAAAGAGCTTTGATATTCAGGGACATCCTTGGTGGGAGAAATAGTATTATTCTCCCCCATGATTTCAAAAGAGATTTGAACAGGCTCGAATTTGTTTATAGTTTTTGTGTAACGACTATTTCCAATAACATCCAACCTCGGATAAAGCTCAGATCTTGCTTCATTCAACCTTGATCTTGCCTTTACTACTTCCTGATCGTCTATTCTTATTTCAAGGCGATTTTTAAGCGCTATGGATATAGCATTGTTAACGGTAAGCGAAGACTCGGCATAT
>CAIPJU010001087.1 GCA_903865465.1 uncultured Bacteroidota bacterium | reverse complement strand
TTTTTCATGTTTAAGTGAGTCGCTCCGTCTATCATTTCTCTCTTGCACCTCTTTGTCTGAAGAAATATCCTATTCGTCTGCTGATGGATCCTTCAGGAGGGCACTCTTATCAACTTTCAGTCTCATGTCGCCTCCGACATCCATAGTTACATAATTATCTTTTACATCACTGATTCTTCCATAAATTCCACCTGTGGTAACAACCTTATCACCTTTTTTCAGTGAGGTTCTGTAACTTGTCATCTCTTTCTGCTTTTTCATCTGAGGTCTGATCATGAAGAAATAGAAAACAACGAATACGAGGATCAGAGGAAGAAAACTGAAAAGAGCGTTACCCTGACTGGCAGTTCCAGTTGGCTGCGCCATTAAAAATAAATAAGCAAAATTGGTCATCTCTTAAAATTATTAATTATTATTTATTTGGTTCTGAAATAACTTCTGCAGTGATTTGGAGGAGGACAACTGGTTTTGAGGCATTCGACCTTACCGTAACTGTTTTTGTCTGTTTTCCGCTTCTTCCGGATGTGTCGAAAACAACTTCAATTGTGCCTGTTCCGCCGGGAGGAACCGGTTTTGCATCATGCTTAGGCACCGTACATCCGCAGCTTGCAACAGCTGATGATATTACAAGGACTCGCTTCCCTTTATTTTCAAAAACAAAAGTATATCCTATTTTTTCTCCTTCCGGAACTTTTCCGAAATCGTGAGTATAATCCTTAAATTCAATACTTGCGAAAGATGTATCGGAATGATTCTGTAAATCAGAAGTTGCATGCCCCGGCTTATTACCTGAACAACTACCTGACAGGATCAGCGTCATTATTAAAACAATGCTCCAGACAGTGCTCTTCACACTGCTTTTAGAAGAGTTCCTCTTTTCAATATCAATCTTCATCGGTAATCGATTCACCAACAAGCCCCCTTCCAAATTTATTAAATAGTCCCTTTTCACGTATTTCCTTTACAATATTATCGAGAATGCCGTTGACAAAGTTACTGCTTTTTGAAGTACAATAATATTTTGCTATTTCAATATATTCATTCAGAGTTACCTTGACTGGTATTTCAGGAAATTCGATAATTTCGGTAAGAGCCAGACGCATTACAAGGATGTCCATGAGTGCAATTCTCTCAACCTCCCAGTTAGTCGTATTTTTATCGATAAGTTCCGAGTAGGTATCTGCCTTCATAACAGCCTTTCTGAAAAGAAGTTTTACAAATTCCCTGTCCTCTTCATTTTTGAAGAGAGGCATAAGAGGTACATTCTCTCCCGAGTCAGCCTTAAATTTTTTCAATGTCTTTTCGAGCATGGCTGAGACATATTCCAGGTCGTCATTCCAATAGATGCTTTGCTCTTCAAGGCACGAACCAAGCTCTTCCGAATTTAAGAAAAGTTCAGTGATGAGCTTTATAATGAATTTCTTATCAGAAATGAAATTCTCATTCTGGTTGTTCATGTATTCATCATATACACCCCAAGAGGTCATCCTGACAAAGAGCTGTCGCGGAATGTGCTGAAAGTTAACCCATGAAAGCTTTTTATTATCCAGATAATCACGAAGATCTGAATTCATTCTGAGCTGAGCAATCACGCGGTTGTCAACAAAACGTGTCCGGGGGCTTAAATCTTCAAGGCTTGGCATTTTCTTCTGCAAACCAAAATCGATCTTTTCCGAAGCTATATCGGCAATTTCAAGAACAAGAAGTAACAGGTAGTGATACAGGTCATAAGTCTTGTCAATGCTAAACATCAATTCAGTTTCAGCCCGGACAAGATCGTTGTCCTCCCGGCGGTTAAGGGCATAAAGAGCTGTTAATGCTTTAATACGAAGTAATCTTCTGCTTATCATTTATAAAGAACCTCAAAAGTCAGCTGCAAAAATACTCTTTTTCCGACATGCTCAAAGCAACTGCTGAAAAAATAGAATAAAGCTCGTTAAAATCAGAAAAAAACAGTTTGCAATCGACTGCGAATGAGGAGATGAGTGACGAATAAAACATTAATGATCATTGCTGATTAAGAGCTTGAAGTAAAATTTTGAAATTTTAAAAATATTGTTACATTTGACAATGTTATACAAAACCTTAAAATAAACTGACCTGGAAATGGAAGAAGAAGGTATAAATGAAGTCAATAGCGGGCATGATGAAAAAGAACCCAGAGAGGAGATTTTCACCCGGGTTGTCAGGGCAGGAAAGAGAACCTATTTTTTCGATGTCAAGGCTACACGTAAGGATGATTTCTATCTAACAATTACCGAAAGCAAAAAACGTCTTGGAAAAGAGGGAAAGGTCTTCTATGAGAAGCATAAGATCTTCCTCTACAAAGAAGACTTTGAGAAATTTACCGAAGGGCTGAAGGAGACGGTAGCGTATATTCACAACGGGAATGGATCAATAGGAATTCCTGTAGGAATATCTGGCCTTGAGTCTGTTTCCGAAACTATCAGCCATGAGGTCGCCGAATTTACAAACGTTGAATTTGAGGATTTGGGCAAACAATAGCGGGAAACTGCTATCATCTTTCTTCATCATTAGTTTCTGATGTCCGATTATATACTTCTTATACTGGCAATATTGCTTATGATTTTAGGCATTGTGGGATGCCTTGTGCCTATGCTTCCAGGCCCTCCATTCAGCTTCTTTGGAATATTAATGCTTCATTTCAGCAAGTTTGGAAATTTCAGCAGTACTGAGTTATTCACCTTTGGAGCAATAACTGTTGGAGTTACCATCATGGATTATATTGTCCCCAGGTTGGGTGCCAGAAAACTGGGTGGATCAAAATATGGTATCAGAGGAGCAACAGTAGGTCTAGCCATAGGCATCTTCCTTGGTCCGCTGGGAATTATCCTCGGTCCGCTGATTGGCGCTTTCATCGGAGAAATGATCTTCAAGGATCAATTTGGATATGCTGTTAAGGCAGGCCTCGGAAGCCTGATTGGCTTCATGGCCGGAATCGGTCTTAAACTGGCTGCTTCCTTTGTGATGATCTTCTATTTCGTAAAAGAACTTATGAGATAGAAATAATAAAGGAGAGACTTTCTGAGGTCCCTCCTGTTTCTTTCGCCTGAGGCAAACCACTCTCTTTTTATCTTGTTCCCAGAGTAGCAACCATAACTGCTTTTATTGTATGTAGCCTGTTCTCTGCTTCATCAAAAACAATAGAATGAGCTGATTCAAATACATCTTCCGTAACCTCCATCCCATCGAGTCCGAATTTATTGAATATCTCCTCCCCTACCACAGTATCCCTGTTATGGAATGCGGGAAGACAATGAAGGAATTTAACATTGGGATTACCGGTTTTTTTAATTACCTCCATATTTATCTGGAAGGGTTTGAGCTGGGCTATCCTTTCTTCCCATACTGAATTTGGTTCACCCATCGAAACCCATACGTCGGTATAAAGAAAATCAGCTCCTGAAACAGCTTCGCTGACATTGTCGGTTATTGTTATACTGGCTCCTGTCGCGCTGGCAACATTTTTGCACAAGGCAACAAGTTCAGGATCGGGCTGATATGCTTTTGGGGCAGCAATCCGGAAGTCAATTCCCATTTTTGCCGAGCCAACCATCAGAGAGTTGCCCATATTGTATCTGGCATCACCGAGATAGCAAAATTTCATTCTGTTAAGTGGCTTATCCGAATGCTCTGTCATAGTCAGAAAGTCGGCAAGAATCTGTGTTGGGTGGAATTCATTGGTTAGTCCGTTCCACACCGGTACGCCTGCATATTTAGCCAGTTCCTCTACAATATTCTGACCAAATCCGCGGTATTCAATACCATCGTACATCCCGCCAAGAACCCTGGCAGTATCCTTCATCGATTCCTTCTGACCAATCTGTGATCCGGTGGGACCCAGATAAGTAACATGTGCTCCCTGATCATAAGCGGCGACTTCAAATGCACAGCGCGTCCTGGTAGATGCCTTTTCAAAAATAAGGGCAATATTTTTCCCTTTAAGATAATGTTTTTCAGTCCCTTCATGTTTTGCCTTTTTTAGTTCGGCAGCGAGGTCGAGGAGGAATGCAATCTCTTCAGGTTTAAAATCCAGAAGCTTGAGAAAGTGACGGTTGTGAAGATCAATAGCCATTATATAAAGTATTTAATTAAAATGCAAAATTAATAAGATTAAAGGAAAAAGAAAAGAACCGGCTCAGCGCCTCTCATCCTCGTAATTCATGGTAATTTTCGAACCATAAGTTTTATCAGCCAGTTTGAAAGCCTCGGTGATAACACTCATTCTTCCTCCATGACCAATAAAATTAAGACAGGCCTGTATTTTCGGAGCCATACTTCCTTTTGCAAAATGACCTTCATTGAGGTATTTAAGAGTATCGGTATAATCGAGAAACTCTTTTATCTCCTGGTCAGGCTTCTTATAGTTAATATATATGTACGGGACATCAGTCAGAATGTAGAATTCATCAGCCTCAATCCTTGTAGCAAGATACGAAGAAGCCATATCCTTATCAATCACTGCTTCAGCAGGCCTTACGTTCTGCTGATCATCGATATATACAGGAACTCCCCCCCCTCCGGCAGCAATGACAATATTGCCCTCTCTTGCCAGCTTGCCTATAATTGCATCATTCATAATTCCGATAGGTGCCGGGGAAGCAACCACCCTGCGGAATCCATCCTTTGATTTTATCTCCTCCCTGAAGATCCATCCCTTTTTTCCCGATAACAGATCAGCCTCCTCTCTGGAATAAACTTTACCAACCCTTTTCTGAGGATCGGTAAAGGCCGGATCATTTATATCTACTAAAACCTGGGTAACGAGGCAAACCACATTCTTTTTTATTCCATGAACGGTAAGTACATTACGCAACATCCTTTCAATCATGTAACCTATACCACCCTGAGAATCAGCAACACACACATCAACAGGCATCTGGGCTATGTTATATAACTGTTCTCCGGCATCATTCCGCATGAGTATGTTACCAACCTGTGGACCGTTACCATGAGTAATTACTAATTCATATCCTGCTTTCAACAGAAAAACAAGATTCTCAAGGGTCTCAGTGGTATTCTGTTCCTGTTCATCAATGGTACCTGCCTGGTTATCCCTTAATAAAGCGTTGCCACCAAGGGCCACTACTGCTAATTTCTTTTTCATAAGAAGTAAAGATGCTGGAAAATTACAACTTTTTGTATTATAGTTGGCAATTATTATAAAAATCTCACCTGTTCCGGGGTTTCAAACAGAGTTCTACGGTATT
>CAIPJU010001086.1 GCA_903865465.1 uncultured Bacteroidota bacterium | reverse complement strand
GATTTGGGTTATTCCTCCCTCATTTTACTCATTTATTATGATTTAAAACCTCATCAGCCAACTGATAAATCGTATTCTTAATCAGTTTTTACCGACAGCTATCAGGTATTTTTGTGTTCTGAAGAATATCATTCCATCGGTAATGGAAGGCGCAACCAGACATTTATCACCAAGAGTTATCTCATGAATCTGGCTGAAGGTGGTACCATCTTTTACAATAAAAACCATCCCCTCTTCATCTACTATATAAAGCTTTCCATCCGATGCAACAGGAGAAGCAATAAAACTTCTCATCTTTCCTATCTTCCCGTTATATATTTCTGTTCCGAAAACCGGGTCATAACATTGGATTGTCCCGTTCCAGTTAACATTATAAAGGTGATTCCTGTATAGAAGCATGGAATGTATATATGATCCACCCCTTGGGATACTCCATTTCACATATTCATTGCTCTTCTCCCCGGTTTTAAGGGTGATATCCCCTGCAGCATTTTTATTAATAGCCAGGATTGGGGAACTGGGCCCGTGTGCACTATTGAAATAAACAATACCATCGCCTATTATTGGAGTCGGAATTGGAACATCTCCACCTCCCGACATCCTCCAGATCTCCTTCCCGGAGTAGAAATCATAGCCACCCCTGTGCAGATATCCGTTTACTGCAATAATAGTTTTACCATCATTCTCATAAACATTAGGCGTAGACCAGCATGGATTATCATCCCTCTTTACCTTCCATATTTCGCTGCCTGATTTCAGGTCGTAGGCAGCAAGAAATGAATTTTCATAAACATCGCATTGAATGATCAGAGTTCCATCATATATTATTGGGGATGTGGCAAATTCCCATTCAGCAGTCGGGTAATTAAAGGCAACAGATCTGAGAGTTCCAAAATCCTTCTGCCAAACAGGGTTGCCGTCAAAATCATAACAGTATAATCCCTCGGAACCAAAAAATGCCACTACATATTTTCCATCCGTGGCAACAGAAGCATTGGCATGGGTTGATTTGGGATGCCTTTTTACTTTTGGCACTCCGGTATGTGATGTTCTCTCCCAAATAGTCTTTCCTGTGGTTTTATTAATACAGATTACTTTCCATTCATGAACCGAACTATCGGGAACAGGCATTCCTTCACCATAAATACCCGTTTTAATCCCTTCATTATCGCTCTGACTCACGGCAGTAGTGATAAAAAGCCTGTCATTCCAAATTACAGGGCTCGAAAGTCCTAATCCGGGAACCCTTACTTTCCATCTTACATTGAAAGAGTTATCGATATTGAATGAATCGGGCAGATTTGTATTATCCAATACGCCGGATGACATATAACCACGATATAAAGGCCATTGGCGATCGGGTCTGACCTGTCCGGTGACGGATGTTAATTCAAAATAAAATAATACTATTATTACAGGAAAGAAAAGTTTCAGTTTCATACCATGCAGGCTTAATTTAAGTTCGAAAAGTAACTATTAATCCTGTTCGGATAAACTATTTGGATAAGAAATTATTTAAAGTGACAGCTTCATCTGACAAGTAAATTTCAAAGGCCTGAGAAGCGGTAAAACTATGTGCCAGGTGGTATCCCATTATATCACAACCAGTTGTATAGACATATATACCCCCCTTCTCAGTTAAAAGAAGAGCATCCCTGTTATCGGTAAAATCACCAGATGTGGATTTTCCTTAAGAGAATGAGGGCTCCGACATTGGTATCTGACTCAAACTTTGCCAATTCGAGATCGGTCTTTTCAACTTTTCCGGTTTTTGGTTCCGTGAACTGTCCTTTTAAGGAAATTTTATAAAATTCATAATTATCTGCCTCGTTTTGTATCCCCCATACGTCATGATTAAAAGACAGGATTAATCATTAATAAAATTTCAGGGTATGAAAAAGTACAAACTTATGTTTTTGTTTCTCACGACGGCTGTGCTGCTATTATCATGTCAGAAAGAGAAGAGCTATGATCCGGATGTTATAAAACAAACGAAGGAATCGAAAATGGTCTTGCAAAAAACCGAAAACGGAACTGTTCCTGCAGATCAATTACCATTTGTCATTCATTCTGCAGGGCTGTATCAGGGAACCATCTATTTAAGTATTTCCTTTACAGGAGGAATTGAAACGCATCAGTTCACAGTAATCTGGGACGGGAGCTTCATAAGCAATGGAGATAAAAAGGAGATGGACCTCATTGTTTATCATCCCTATGTAAATGACCCGGGCACTTCGACTGTATATGATTCAATCTCAGCTAATATTCTTCCTCTGGGTATAAGCCTCGAGGAGTTGAATAATCCCTTGCTTTGGATACGGGTGACCAACAACCTTAATCCGGAAAACACTTTCTTCTTCAAAGCTTCAAATAATTATGTTGATCCTGTCATAATACCAAATGTCAGAAAAGTTAAGGTTGTAAAGGAGGGATGTTCAGATTTGGGATTATGGGGTGATCTCTGGCTGGTGTCGGAAGATACAGTGCCGGCATTTCATTATTTCGTGATGGCAACTGATGAATCGGTAACTTATAAACCTGTTGAGGGCGATCATTTAAAAATAAATTTCGATTATACATATATTACGGATTCATTAAATGTTTGTACGCAGCTTAAGCAACTGAATGCCCAACCAATAAAAATTACTAAGATCACAAAGTAAAGAGCTCATCTTGTGAAATATAAAAAAAAGAACAGCGTTTAAGAAAAATGGCTGTCATTTAAAATCTGGCTTCTTGTGCGGAAAACTATTGAAGAGAATTGCAATACTGATTTTGATAAGGTATTAAAAAGATGCTCACAGGGTGATCAAAAAGCCCAGGAGCATCTTTTCAAACAATACTATGGCTATGTAATGAGTGTTGCCCTGCGTTTCTCATCATGCCGTGACAATGCACAGGAAATTAGCAATGATTCCTTCCTGAAGATCTTCAGTAAGATCGAATCTCATCGGACCGACAAGGAATTCAGGGCCTGGATTCGAAAAATAGTTGTCAATACGGCCCTGGATTATTACAGAAGGGAGAAAAAACATGAAACTGAAATCTCAATTGATGAGGCTTTTGATGAGCCTGAAGACGAATCTGTACTGGACAATCTTGGAATTGAGGAAATTATAAAACTAATAAATTCTCTGCCTATGGTATACAGGTACACATTTACACTGTATGAGATTGAGGGATTTTCGCATGAAGAAATTGCCGGGCAACTGGGCATTAAAGAGAGCAGTTCACGCAAAAACCTGTCAAGGTCAAAGATGTTGCTTCGTCAAATGATCCTAAAACTTTATTGGTATGAAAGAGCCGTTTGAAGATAAAATTACAAATAGGATCAGGGAGGTGATGGAACATTATGAGCCGGATTATTCACCTCAGGCCTGGGAGGATTTTCGGAAAAGAATGCCAGTGCCTCAATCGTGGCTGAAAAGAATTCTTCTGAAATACCGGTATTGGCTGGCCGGATTCACAATTACTGGAATATTGCTGGTCTCAATTAAGGTTTTATCACCTGTTGCGATAGAAAAAGAGGGAATTATAAAAACTGCAATTTCTCAATTTCCTACTGATCCTGAATCAGAAATAATAATGGTAACTGTAAATTCAGATGGAAAGGTTCCATTAAAAAAACGTGAATCCGGGATAATCACAATTCCTGATAATGAGACTACTTCTATTGATTTACCTGATCGCTTAAATAATCCTCTGCCTGCTGATACCGGGAAAGACAACCAGGATGAAACTGTTTCTTCCACTTATCCTCATGTTCGTATGAATGAATCTTTGCCTGATCCTATTGGCAATAACACTCATAATGAAGCTATTACTTTAGCTAATATGCCTGCTCGTTTAAATAAACCCCTGCCTCCTCCTATTTGGAATAACCAACAAAATGAAAGTATCACTTCCCCTGATTTACCTGTTTTATTGAATGATACTCTGCATGTTGCTGATGAAGAAAACAATCCGATGGAATCTGAAACCACAGTGATACCTGATAATTTCGTTAAGAGATATCCTGTGCCGGATATATTAAGGATAAGGGAAATACTATATCCGGTTAGGACCACTCAGCTGATTCCGGTTAAGCTTCAAACAGAAAAGACCTTTGCATCCGGTTCTCCCCGAAGTGAGAGGACAAAGAAGTTCAGACTCCAGTTGCCAGAATTCAATTCTTTAAAACCGGAGTCGAAAGTTTATAATAAGTTCACCGGGCCGAATCGTATTGCACTTTTCTTTTCTGCAGAAATTCATCATAGTGATTCCCTCAAAACCATTGGCATAGCCCGGGGGTTTGGCATAAGTATAGAAGGTCCGATTCACTCCTCTTTCGTAGTTTCCGCAGGAGTTACATTACAGTCAATGAATTTTAATAAGACAATTTCTTCAGTAAAAGTTCCTATAAGAAATAATCAGCAAACCTCCGACAGCTCCAGAATACCACAATATGTTGACAGTCTTAAAAGAAGAAGTGGGAGTTATAAATATCTCGAACTTCCTGTTTTTGTCAGTTATAAATTAACGGGAAGTGAGAAATCTCAACTCTGGATATGTACAGGAGTCTCCTTAATTGCCTTTTTAGGACAGAAGTATACCTATGAAACAAGAGTAGGAAGCGTCAGTACCTCATCCGCTGTTGAAGTTAAACCATGGAAGAATATATATCCGCTGGGCTCACTGAATTTCTCCATCCTTTACCGGTATAAATTCAGTGAACGATTATTCCTGCAGAGCTCAATTCAATATAAGCAACACCTCGTAGAAATGGGATATAACTCAATGAAATTAAATCGGTTGAATATGCAGGCAGGGCTGATTTACAGATTTGGCCGCGACAATTAAATCAGGAATGGCAGGTTTTGAATTTTAGACTATGCCCATCCCATGAGCATTTACATGTCCCAACAAATTAATTTGACCCCTTATACACAGCAATATCAGCTATAGGATTTCTTAAGCCCTAATAAGGCTTAAAGATCTTTCCCGGGTCAGAATTTATATGCTACTCCGATATGGAGAGGAATAATCTCAGCTCCCAATTCAACCAATCCTGCAAATTTCTCAGTGAAATAGTATCTTCCTCCGATAAAGAGTGATCCGTAACCTCTGCTTGCATATGCAGTTCCTATATGTGTGCCGGATACAACAAAATAGCCAAAGAGCAATCCACCATATGTGTCAAGTTTTTCAACAAGCGGATAATGAAAAACACCTCTAACGCCTACAGGAATGAAAGTATAATTTTCATGCCCGGAATAAGTTTCATATTTATAAGCACCAAAACCAATAAATGGAGCTATACCGATAACACCTTTTGTGAGTATATTGTCAGCAACCCCGAATTCAAGGGAACCACTGACCGGAGGAATTGTTGTATTATAGGCGGATCCCATTACAGATCCCAAACCGACTCCAATATTAAAAACCTTATCACCCTTTGAGAATGTTGACACCTGCGCAACCAACTGAGTAATAACTAAACAATTCAGTAGGAGAGTCATCAAATGTTTTTTCATGATTTCTTAGTTTAGAGAATTAATGAACTTATTTAAATCCAAAAAATTACCAGTTAATCCAAATAATTTTAATATAAGGAAATGGCATCCGGGATCAGAAAATCATTAATCTGCCAGATTTCACTTCACTCCACTTTACAAGATAGGAAAACATGTAAATATGGCTGAATGCTAAATTATATTCAATTAGCACAACAAAAAAGTATCTGACATAAAAATATTATAAAGATATCTAATCTTTATAATCACTTCGCTTCATTATTCATGGCCAGTCTGAACCTACTGAGGCCAGCCGGTGTCAGGAGGGCAAAATAGTAGTCATCCCTTTGCAGGTTATAGAGATAACCACAAAGATCTATGCATAGGACAATCCCATTAAAGGAAAGTATTTAAGAATCCTATTTTTATCCTGTTAATCCGTTATATAATGATATTGAACAAAAAGGATAACAAATTATTTAACTGCAGGATTAAACTTCTCAAGAAAATCCAGTTCCTTCTTAAATAATCCGGGTTTTGATTCAATCTTATCTCCTATCAGCAGAATGTTCCCTGACAGGCTATCATAGACTTTCCATTCAGGAAGTCCCTTACTGTTTGGATCTCCTGTTTTTGCGAAGTTCACCCAGTAATTAGTCAGGTTATCCTCAATCTGGTAATCCAGTTTTGTCCACTCACGATTCCATTTATGAAGGGTGTGGAGCACATAGGGAACTTCTGAAGTATGAAAAGCTCCATAGTTTGGGAAACCCGGTTTATCAACCGGAACATGGCTATCCTGATATAAGTAGCTTGCTTTCTTATTGAGTTTTGATAGTCTGAATGCGGGAAAGGCTGCAAAAGAGAGCAGACCCAGAGCGTCCTGAGAAAGTTTTATCTCTTCATCACTCCCGGCGGGAAATATCTTCAGAAACTCTTCGGCCGATGATCCGTATTTTTCATTTGCCTTTTTGATATAATCATCTTTTGAAATTTTTCCTGCTCTGGCTAAAGCGGCATCTCCGCTGACCCATCCGGTTATTACAGGAACACTGTTTATCTCAAATCCCTTAGAAGGATCGGAAGGGAGAACATATCCGTCCCATACAGGGGAAAACGCTCCCATTCCGCCGCCTGAACTCTGCTTCATAAGTTCTGCGGCAGGTAATTTTCTTAGTTCAGCAATGGTTGAAGGATGAAGTTTCTCAACAAACTTCTGACCAGCACTTTCCGCGGTGCTAAGATTTCGGGCAATCTGGCTCGCGAATATACCTCCGCTCTGGGCAATGGCCCTGTGAAAGAGTCCGGTGGCAAGAGGACTGGCTACTAATGCAGTGACACTCATCGATCCTGCCGATTGACCGGCAATAGTCACATTTCCCTGATCACCTCCAAACTGCGATATATTTGCCTTTATCCACTTTAGCGCTGCTATCTGGTCGAGTAAACCATAATTCCCTGAAACATGATTCTCAGATTCTTTGCTCAATTCGGGATGAGCAAGAAAACCAAATACTCCTACCCTGTAATTGATACTTATAAAAACAATTCCCTTCCTTGCAAATTCCGCTCCGTCATATACAGCGCAGGCCGAAGAACCTGAAGTAAATCCTCCTCCGTATATCCATACGAAAACAGGAAGCTTCTTTCCCGTTTTAGCAGGATCGGAAGGGGTCCAGATGTTCAGGTAAAGACAATCCTCACTCAGGGGTTCGGGAGGAGCAATAAACTCTTCGCTCCACATCATGAATGGAACAGGCTTGGACTGCATCGGGCTTGCAGGAAATTCCGTACACTTTTTAACCCCCTGCCAGTTTTGGAGAGCAGCGGGTGCTTTCCATCTCAGATCGCCAATAGGTGGTGCAGCAAAGGGTACTCCCTTAAAAATAAACAGATCTTTCTCTTTAAGGCCTGATACTGTGCCATTGAGAGTCCTGACCTGAGGTTCCTGAGCGACAATTAATAGCTGAATATTCAATAAAATGAGTAAGAGGCTAAACAGTCGTAGTTTAAGTAATTTCTTCATGTTAAATTTTTTAATATCTTCCAGAGGATCATTGGGCATACTTTACCCTCACACAAAGCTAATCAGTAATTAAATACAGTTTGATAATTTCTTCAAATCTTAAATACTTTTTATCGGTACTGTGAATCATGCATAAGAATTTCCTGATTTTCTTCCATCACCGGGCTCCAAGAGAAGCGAAGAATATCTGTTCTGTTTATCTTAAGTCAGCTGATTTAATGCTATATACCGCAAATCCCGTAATCAGCAGGGGAATTGAAAAAATGGTAAATAAAACAGCCATTTTCATACCGGTATCTGACAAGATTCCGAAAAGAGAGGGTCCTATTATGGCTCCAAACCTGCCGACCCCAATCGAAAAACCCATCCCCGTGTTTCGTATTTCAGAAGGATATACCCGTGAGATTGCTGCATATAATCCATTGAATCCACCCTGAACCAGTATTCCGATAATACAGATCATCAGCATGATTATCCCCGTTTTTATCGGAACATTGCCATAGATGATCATCACCAGAAACGCAAGAATCATGAAGGTAAAAATGGTTCTCCGCAGTCCGTATTTTGAGGCTGCGACCCCGATTAATATAGTTCCGACGGCTGCCCCTGCGTTTAGAAATACACCGGCATATGTTGCCATTTTAAAGTTTAAGCCCGACTCTTTTGCCAGATTGGGTACCCAGCTCATCAAGGTATAGAGTGTAAGAACGCCAAAGAAGACAGCGATCCAGAGCCTGATAGTGGGCATAATATAACGGGGAGTAAAGAGCCGTGAAATATGTGATTTCTCGTCCAAATTGAACTTTTCGGGGAGAGCCACAATCTCCGGATGGCCCATTTTCTTTAACAAATAATTGATTCCCCCGTGAGCATTTACGGGTTGTTTCTTAAGAAGGTATTCAACGGAATCGGTCATGAATATGATGACCCCTGCCAGCATCAAGAGTGAGACAATTCCTGCAATAAAAAATGGAAAACGCCAGCCATATAAGGGAATAGCCCAGGCACAGAGCGTTCCTGTGAGAATAGCTCCTACCGGCCAACCCGCCTGAACTAAACTTACATTGAAATCACGCCGCCTCTCGTTCGAGAATTCGGAGGCAGTACTTGCCAGTGTTGGTAAAATCCCGCCAATACCCAGACCTGTAATGAAGCGGAAGATTAACATCTGGTGATAGCTCTCGCAAAAAGAGACAAGGAACATTCCTGATGAGATGAGTATAAGCGAACCTATAAATACTTTTCTTCTCCCAATTTTATCAGCCAGTGGTGCAATGAAGAAAGAACCAAGAGTCATGCCTGCCAGTCCTGCACTGAAGATATAGCCCATCAGGGACTTTGACAAGGCCCATTCTTTTAAAATCTCAGAACCTGAAAACGATACAAGCAGTATATCAATACCATCATTCATATTAAGAATAAAACAGATGGCAACAATCATGAGCTGATAGTTGCTCATTTTGCTCTGATCAACAAGATTTTTCAAATAGGATTGCATCTTAGAACTGGATAGATTTCAATTACTTATTATCAACTGACATTAATTCTACTTAGACAGATTAAAATCCAATCAGTTTTTTCAGCTTTTTTACCTCAGCCCCGAGGGGTGAAAGCTGAAAAATTGGCCTGTTCCCCTTGGGATAAAGGGTAAAAACAGGACGATTTTTCAAATCTGTCAAGTAGAATTAATTATCAAAGTAATAGTTTTTGAGCCGGTTTTGTGATGATTTATCAGGAAAAAGTGGTAACTCCATATTTTCTGAAAATGCCGGCAACGATCATTATCAGTAAACCCAATCCTGATAGTAGTCAAATTTGTCTCAATTACTCTTCCTGAAATTTCAACTCAACACCAGGAGATTTATCAATTTCGCAGTGAAGTCAGAAGGTTCTGGCATTGCCACCGGGACTAAAAAACCGAATCACTCATCTCTCAGCGATTCAACCGGGTTCATCCTTGCAGACCTAAGACTCTTCAGCGAAACTGTCAGCAGACTTACTGTGAGGACTACAAATCCGGCTGCAGCAAAAAACCACTATTTTATTTCTGTTTTACAGACGAAGTTTTCCAGCCATTTATGGATAGCCCAGAAGGTCACCGGAGAGGCAATCACAAAGGCAATTGCAAACCAGATTATGAATTCAGACGAGATCATTAATATAATATCCTCTGTTCCTGCTCCATTCACCTTCCGGATTCCAATCTCTTTAGTCCGTCTGGCAATAAGCACCGAAGTGACAGAGTACAAACCCAGACAAATAATTACCATTGCCAGAATCGAAAAAATGGTTGTAAGCTTTGCCTGAGTGAACTCCTTCTGATAGGCAGAGTTATACAAATCATTGATAAATTCGATCTGAAAGGGATATTCAGGCAGCTCTTTTTCCCAAACACTCTTCAGATAACTTATTGCCTCCTTCCTGTGAGCAGGATTTATCTCAGCCATAAAACACTTGTAGAAGGTTGGCTTATGAAAGAGGACGTAAGGCTTTATCTCCTGTTTGATTCTATTGAAATAAAAGTCACGCACAACACCAACCACAGTGCCTCCATAAAACATGTCAGGAACGGGAAACTTATTCCTGAAAGGTTTCCCGATCGCCTGCTCAGGAGTCCATCCCAGTTTCTTAACAGCAGCTTCATTCAGGATATAATCCTCGCCCTTTCTATCAGGATTGAAGGTGGCAAAGCTTCTTCCCGCAAGGAGCTTCAGGCCAAAAAAGTCCAGGAAATTATTTTCAACGGATAGAACGTAAAGCTGTTTGTCCTTCCGGTTTTCATCAATCGCCGGTGATTCAACATTCCAGGCATCAACAGTCTCTCCTGCCGGCTCGCCTATTGAAGCCGTAAAGCTTCTGATAAGAGGATTCTGTAGAACTGTTCCTGAGAAATGATCTGTAATATTTAAGTCCTTTTCTGTTAAATAGACTACTGTTTTTCAAATTTACCATGGTAAGAAGAATGGTTTGAGTCAACCACCCCGACCATGTATTTGACTCTGTAAAATAATAAGTTACTGTCTTGGCCACACCTTCTTCAAAAGGAGGGGAAAATGGTTTATTAGTAATCCGTCTCTTCTTGATTTTTGTTATTAATTCCCGATACTCATTTAATTTATTAAAGAAACTGAAAACCAAATCGTATCTGGTTTGTTTATCTTAATACCTATTTTTACCGTATAACAAGATTGAATTTATGAAAATTATATAGCACTGGTTCCTAAGGGCATTGGCAATCATGATCACAGCATATTTATTGCCGGGAATTATCCTGAAAAGTTTTTTTGTGGCCTTGGTGGTGGCGGTGGTGTTGG
>CAIPJU010001085.1 GCA_903865465.1 uncultured Bacteroidota bacterium | reverse complement strand
CTCCTGTAACCACAGCAACCAAATCTTCTTTTTTCTTTTTCATAATAACCTCCGCAATGTAAAGTTTATTTTGGCATACATCCATTCAAAGCCATTGAAATCAACATATTACATATTAAACAATTACTAACCGCTTCTGAATTTTTTATACGTGCAGCCCTTCATATTGCACATTTCGCATGTATAAGGATTAAATTTTACGTTTTTGCCAATTCCAATAATCCCGCTTGCCGATTTGACCGGGTTCATAAGGGCTGATTCTGTAAGCCTGACACCGCAATATTCACCATTAAGCAGCCTGAACATTTTATGCTGCCCGACTACGTCCCAGCCGCAATAACCCGGACTATATCTGTTTGTAATCTTATTCCCTTCATTGAGGGCCTCTCCTTCAAGATTACTCTGCATCAGGTCGGCTGCTGCTTCTACTATCTCGCTGCCCACGATATCATAAACATAGCCCTTAAGAAGATCGCCCTCATTCATCGAATTGCTGATCCTCCGGCTTATTTCTGGTCCTGCCGTACAAAGGAAAAGAGCTACTGATTCTGACTTTTTCAACTGTTGATACACTATTCCTTTGATATCAAAATCTATATTCCCGATGAAAATCATTTTACCCCTATCTTCAAACCTGACATCCTGAAAAATGGCATATTCAGCTTTTACACTGCATATTTGAGATGCTTCTTCAATGACCTCTCCGATAAGGCCGGTAACAAGTCCGCTGTCTTCTCCTTCCTTATATCCAATTATTCTTTCAACCTGAGAAACAGATAGTTTAAGGTCACTTACATTGAACTGAAATTTCTTATCCTTCATGTTTAACCGTAAATCATGAGTCCACTC
Source organism: uncultured Bacteroidota bacterium (assembly GCA_903865465.1). Taxonomy (GTDB): domain Bacteria; phylum Bacteroidota; class Bacteroidia; order Bacteroidales; family VadinHA17; genus LD21. The sequence continues at coordinate 10,156 of CAIPJU010001085.1, read as the reverse complement.
CGAAAAGCCTTTTTTACCTCTAAATCCCCTAAAGGGGACTTTAAAACTTGCCGATTTTCAATTGTTCCCCTTTCAGGGGTGGGGGGCAAGAACAATTGAAAACAAAAATCATTACTTTTCGGATTGGACTCAATCATTATGAAAAGTTGTTATATCTCATTCGACTGAAAATGTTCTATATATCTCATGGCATAATCGTCCCTTCCGAGAATAAGATCAGTAGCCCTGACAATTGATGTAATCTTTTCGGGATTGGCAATAGGGCAGGTGAGTCCGTTCAATATGGATATCGCCATAAAGGATGAATTGAGCATATCTCGATCGGGCAATCCGAATGATATATTGCTTGAACCCTGAGTTATATTGAGTCCGAGTTTCTGACGGATAAGCCTGATAGTCTCCAGTGTTACAAGGCAGGCCTGGGGATCAGCGCTGACAGCCATTGCCAGAGGATCGATTATTACATCCTCCTCTTTTATGCCTGTTTTCAAAGCTCTTTCAAGTATCTTTTCTGCAATGGCAAGACGTTTTTCCGGTTCATGAGTTATTCCATCATCGTCCATGCAAAGTGCTATAATGGCACAACCAAATTCCCTGGCTAAGGGAAGAATTGCCGCCATTGATTTTTCCTCTCCGTTCACTGAGTTAATAAGGCATTTACCCCTTACTGACTTAAGAGCTGCCTCAAGAGCCCGTGGATTAGGAGAATCGATGCAAAGAGGAACCCCGAATTTTTCCTGTATTGCCCCGATTACTTCAGGAAGCAGTTTAACATCGTCAACGCCGGGAAATCCAACGTTCACATCGAGGATTTCGGCACCATATTTAATCTGCCTCCCGGCTAATTCCAGGACATAACCGTAATCATTCTCCTGAAGCGAACTGACCAGTTTTTTCCTTCTGGTCGGGTTTATACACTCTCCGATTATAACGACCGGACCCTTTGAGTCGATGATAACTTCAACTGTTTTCCCTTTTAAAACTGTCTGCATAATAAATATCTTGGATCTATGACACCAGTTGTTTCAGGTAATTAACCGCACCCTGAGGGTCGGGAGAATAAAAATCAGCTCCTATCTTTTTACAATAATCAGTTGTAACCGGTGCGCCTCCGACCAAAATCTTAAGATCAGCATGTTTTTCCCTGATAGCCGAGACAGTATTTTTCATATTTTCCATCGTGGTAGTCAGAAGTGCAGATAATCCGATTACGGCACCCGGGTGTTCGTTAATGGCCTTCAGAAATTTATCAGTTCCGGCGTCGACTCCGAGGTCGATAACTTCCCAGCCGCCGCCCTCGATCATCATGGCAACAAGGTTTTTTCCAATGTCGTGGAGATCGCCTGCAACGGTACCAATGATAAATTTCCCTTTTCTCTTTGTTTCACCCGATTGAAAAAAAGGTTTTATATGTGCCAAGGCACTATTCATAGCCTTTGCAGACATTAGCATCTGGGGAACATAAATCTCTTTTCTGCTGTATTTGCCTCCGACAATTTCCATTGCAGGGATCAGGGCATTTTCAAGAATTTCATCCGGCTTTACACCTTCATTCAATGCTAATTTTGCCAGCTCATCGGCTCCATCCTGACCTTTCATGTTCGGCGGATATGGAGACGTCTTGTTTATTTTGCCAAATTCGATGCAAAGTGCAAGTCGTTCAAGAATTTCATTCATCAGTTATTGGTTTGAAATTTGGGAATTCATTATTCAAATTAGTTATTCACTCTCTAACTTCTTCTTTCATTAAGGAGTCTTTTCCGCAAAGGAAAGAGAATGTCCGGTATAGTCCGATCTTATTCAAAGATATAATTTAGTCTGTAAAATGTGCACCAGCTTTTAACGAATAAATTCAAAGAATTGGAAACATTTTTTTCTGCCGCTGATTCCCCTACTTATTATACAAAATATATATCTTTAAATCATGTAAATGGAAGTGGAGGCCAGGAACCACTTTTAAAAAACGGGGCGCTCCGAAAAGCCAGATGAGTAGGAAAAGCTAAATTACTGATTATGTATTGTAGGAATTGCGGAAATGAAGTATCCGATAAAGCTATTATGTGCGTTGCCTGCGGCACTCCTCCAAAAGCAGGTAACAGGTATTGCTATAATTGCAAAGCTGAAACCACACCAAATGCCACCATATGTATGAAATGTGGTGTAGGCCTCAGATACGAGATGGCTCATGGTGAAGGCAGAGACTGGCTCACATCGCTGTTGTTATGTTTTTTTCTTGGTATTTTTGGAATACACCGTTTCTATACCGGACATACAGCAATAGGTGTTGTTCAGCTTATTACCCTGGGTGGATGCGGAATATGGGCCCTCGTTGATTTTATTATGATAATAGTGGGCAGTTTCAGGGATTCAGATGGTAATCTTCTTGTCAAAAGACTTTAACAAACAACTGGTTTTCTTAAAGATTGCCGGTTTTGCTCTTATCCCTTTAATTCTGTGGCTTCTTCCCTTCGACAAGATAAGTGCCATGCATTCCATTTGTCTTTATAAAAGCATTACAGGTCACGAATGTTACGGATGTGGAATGACAAGGGCAATATTATCGGCATTGCATTTTCGCCTGACTGATGCTTTTCATTACAACAGGCTCATAATAATAGTTTTACCCTTGCTTTTATGGATATGGTTTAAAACACTTTATTCATATTTTAACGATCTGAAGAATTTCAGGTCAAACTAATTCAGGAATATTCACTTACCCCTACTTAAAATGAAACCAACAATCTTCCTTATTCTTGTCTTTCTTTTTCAATCAGCTCATTCACAGACATCTTCAACTGGAGTCTTCCAATCCTCCTCCGATATCGGAAACCCCAAAAAAACAGGCTCTTCCTCATATAACAAAGCAGATCAGAGTTATGATCTGAAAGGGGCGGGTTATAACATTTGGTTCGCAAGGGATGAATTTCAATTCCTGTACAAAAAAGTAAAAGGAGACTTTATCCTTACAGCCAATTTTGAATTTACCGGTAAGGGAACTGAAGCTCACAGGAAAGCAGGCTGGATGATAAGGGAATCGGAAGATGAAAAATCGAGACATATCTCAGCCACCCTTCATGGCGATGGACTTACTGTACTTCAGTGGCGCGGGGAAACCGGAGCTGCAATGAGAGATCCCCAAGATGAAATATTTGCACACGATTCTGCCTATAACATCATCCAGCTTGAACGGTCAGGAAAAACATTTATCATGAGGGCGGCCCGTACAGGTAAACCATTCGATGTAATCGGCACCCACGAAATGGAAAACATGCCCGATGAAGTTATAGCCGGACTCTTTGTTTGCTCTCATAATCCTGATGTCGTTGAAAATGTCAAAGTATGGAATGTAAGGATTGACAAACCTGTTGCTGACAACTACAATCCCGATAAGGCTGGCTATCTCGGCTGCAGGATGGAGATAATCAACGTGTTCGATGGCAAAAGGAAAGTAATATTTGAAAAAGCAGGAAGGTTTGAGGCTCCAAACTGGATGCCTGACGGTAAAAAGCTTCTATTCAATATGGATGGTTCACTCTATAAAATTCCTGTCGAAGGCGGAGAACCGGAGAAACTCAACACTGGTACAGCAACCAATAATAATAACGACCACGGAATTTCATTCGACGGAAAGATGCTTGCAATAAGCAACCACAGGCAGGGCATGCCAGGATACGGATCATCAGTTTTTGTGCTTCCTCTTACCGGTGGCGAGCCAAAACTTGTAACCGAGAACACTCCTTCCTACTTTCATGGATGGGCTCCGAATAACAAAGAGGTCGTTTATGTGGCACAACGCAATGGCAAAAACATTTATAATATCTACAGGAATTCTATTGAAGGGAACAAAGAGGTAGCACTTACTGACATCAAAGCCGGAGAACATGTTGATGGCTGTGAATATTCACCCGACGGGAAATATATTTACTTTAATGGCAACCTCACAGGCAACATGCAGATCTGGAGAATGAAGCCGGATGGCTCTGGGAAAGAACAGCTTACTTTTGACAAGAATAATAACTGGTTTCCTCATATTTCGCCCGATGGAAAATGGATGGTAATAATTTCATTCCCTCCCGACATCGATCCAAACAGCCATCCCTCATATAAAAGAGTTGTGCTGAAGTTAATGCCGGCAGCAGGCGGCGAACCAATTACCATAGCCTATCTTTATGGTGGTCAGGGAACAATAAACGTTCCTTCATGGTCGCCTGACAACAAGCATATTGCCTTTGTAAGTAACTCCGGTAAAGAGTAGGAACTAATGCTTTCCCGGGTGATTTGAAAAGAAGACTTATTTAACCGCAAAGCTCGCAAAGATTAACAAAGAACGCAAAGAAAATGGATTGATATTCAGTACTTTGCGACCTCTGCTTAGCCTTTGCGAACTCTGCGGTTAATTGAAGTTTATTCAAGCTGCCATAAAGCTATTGAAGAACAAATTTCTTTACTGTGATTTCTCCATAAACCGGTTTTACAAAGGGTTTCCCATTCTTAATACCTGCATTTCCGAATCCTGTTGCAGTTGAAATAAAACTTTTAAAATCGCCTGAATGTGAATTGATGGCCATCTCCTGGGTGACGGCATCATAATTAATTCCTGTTAGTCCCTGAAGCATGCCATAGCTCGACATAGCTCTTGCATACCAGTGGCCGCATTCATATTCATCAAAAGGATTCCTTACTCTTCCGTCATACCTGTCGCGGCAGGTCCTGACTATCTGAAGGGCTTTTTCTTTCTCGCCCATAAACATCAGATGTGATGCCACCTGGTATTCAATTCCTGTCCAGACCTCATTGCTGTAGACAAAAGGAAGAGAGAGCATTTCGCCCTTAGGCCAGGTACATATCAGCAATCCTCCCTCTTTTCCGAATGCATATGAAGGCCTCTGAGGATTGGCATGGTCCGAGAGGTCGCTTCTGAAATTATACTTGAATACCGAATTGAGATGGCTTCGGACTTTGGCAGAATCAACAATGTTCTTTATCCCGCAAACCTCTCCTATCCAAGATCCCAGAATTCCGTCGGAGAGACAACCCTTTCCATATTGATATTTTGGACCTTCTTTCTGCATAAGCTTCAGGGCTTCTTCAGAGTAGCTCGTATTTAAGGCGGTGGAAGATGCTTTTACAGGATCGGGAGCAGTTAATCCATCCCATTTTATCCTTTGTATAAAATATTCCCCGTTGAAGAGGTCATTTTCAATTGTTTTCTTCCCCTTATCATACAGATCATTATATTTCTGAACGTCCTCTCCCATGAACTTTCCCATTCCTGAAATTGCCTTCAGCGCGCCAAGATAAAAGCTGGTGCACATCCCGTCGGGACCCCAGAATTCGATATCATAGGTATTATGGTGAGGTTCCTCGAGAGTTCCTGTGGCCCGGGGATCCCATGTTTTAATACAATAATCCATACTCTTCACCACCTCGGGATAAATATTTTTCATCCACTCGTTGTCACCGCTGATGCGCCAGTCACGGTAAACTTTCATGATGCCCCCTAGCTGGCCGTCAGAAGCGGCGTAAAAAGTCGCAGCCACAGGGCGTATCGGAAGTGCTGATCGGAAAGTCTGATGGCCCTCCTTGTCCTGGCTGACTAAAAACTCCGTCTCACGGAGAGTCCTCTCAAGAGCAGGAAAAAGATGGGGAATTGCCTGGGCATAATTCCAAACGTGAGTGCAGGACCCTTCGCAACATCCATTGTTATCACCACACCCCTCCCAGCTCCATAACTTGCCATCGGTCTGGCGGAGTACCGTAGGCGATTTAAGAATCGACAGATTCGCTGCTATAGCCTCAGTGACCTCAGGAGGCAGTGTTGTATCAAAAAAGGAATTGCTGAACAAAGATGATTTTACCCTCAGATCGCTGTAATTCGTTTTCCAGTAAGCTGCTACATCCCCGATACTTTTAAAAGCAGAAGAGTACCATGGTTTATAGTATTGATCATGGCAGGCACAAGCGGCATCCGAACAGCCAGGTACAGTTTCCTTAGTGTCCTGACCAAGCCGCATGTCGGTATCAGGAACATACCACGACATCATGATCCTTATTGTCCTGGTTTCGCCGGGTTTCAGCGTAAATGGAACATACAGCGATGCTCCCGGGGCATCCTTTTCAACAGGAGCAGCAGTGCGTGTTTCACTTTTTGATATTGTCTCCCAGGTAATTGTAAGCGGGTCCCACCATCCCCCCCTGAACCAGCAATAGTCGACAACTGCTTCAGCTTCATTAGTGAAAATCGCAAACTCTCCCTTTGTTCCCTGCTTTTTCTTTATGCTGTCTTGGGCGAGGATGAAGCCGTTGGATAATGCACGTATGCTGCTTTTTCCATCAGCCAATCGCATAAAGTTTTTTGTATTGAAGGAAAATACCGCATCGATCTTTGAGGATCCGCTATTACTGAATGTATATTCCAGGCCACCAGCAGGAAGACTTGAATTATCAGCATCGGTAGGTACAAAGGGACTCCAGCCGGTAATCTTCACATCCATAGGTATATCATTGTCCTGCAGGTTTATGAAGGCGAATGGAAATCTTGCGGTGAAGCTGGAATTTGCAAACCGGGGAAAACCATATGTTGTTCCCTCCGAGCCATTAGCCGATCCTGGCTTGCCAAACTTCTTCCAGTCAGGTACCATCCCTTCGAGTACTTTGGTGCCATTTTCCAGGCCTTTGACCGAAATAGCGGCAAAGATGCAGGGTTCACTAAATACATCGGGGTGATTACGGACTGACATATTTGATATACTCCCGGTTCCCTCGAGGCAGAACATACCTGCTCCGATTCCTCCTATCGGAAAGGCAATGTGATCGAGATACTTTCCGGTATATGAACCGTTATAGTCATGACCCTTTTCAACTTTCGCCGAAGGATTATTCATCTGACATGAAAAAAACAGCAACAGAACTGAAACAGAAAGTAACCTGATGGTCAGATATTTATTCATATGATTAGTTTTATTTCTTCCCTGAAAGATAAGAACCTTATATAGTCTTTATATTATTCATATTTTGCTATTCCCGTAAAGTTAATTTACGAACATGATAAATATCAATATGGCAACTGTTTATAAATATAGGAAAAAGAGTTTTATTAGTCCAATTATTCAGTAAAATAGTTAACTTTCCCGGGGCACTCAACATAAAATTTATGCGCAGCAGGGTCTTTTCCTTATTATCAGTCATTCTCTTCGCTATCTTATATCTCTTTACTGCTGTTGGGATAATGATTGTTCTTTTGCTTGCCTTACTGCATCTTAAGAGGCCAATGATAATCTTCTTCCGATTCTGGGCCAGGTCAGTATTTGTTATTCTGGGCAAAAAATTCAATGTTCTCGGGAAAGAAAACATTGATAAATCGAAGAGATATATCCTCGTTGCCAACCATGGCAGCCTGTTCGATATAACAGCTATTATGTCGTTCTATCCCGAGGTGGCATGGTTTGGGCATGAACGTCTTCTGAAAATACCTTTGTTCAGGACGATATTAAAAATGACCGATTATGTTCCTTACAGCAAACCAACATTCAGGAACACCAGGTCGATGATGGAGAAGCTGGTGCAGAAATCAAGAAACCAGACTGTTGCCATTTTTCCTGAAGGGACACGTACCCTGAGTGGGAATATTAACGATTTTTACAGGGGATTCATCTATCTTTTCAGAACATCTGATACTGATATACTGCCTGTTACATTAAACGGATTTTACAGGCTGAAACCAAAAAACAGATTTTTTATTGACTTCGGTACGAAACTCGAAATTATAATACACGAACCTATTAGAAGAGATAAACTTACGGGATTGACAGACGCTGAAATAGTAGAGAGTGTAAAGTCAGTTATTGAGTCGGCTTATAATTAATAAATGTGAAGTGAAAAGTATATTTTGGATATTAGTGTATATTGCCTTCATTAAACAATGATCAAAAAAACAAACCAGAGGTCACCGTGAATTAAACAAATCCCTTAATATTAAATCATTTTACAGCCTTATCATGGATAAAAAAAACTCAAAATGGGTCTTCATCATTAATCCTGTTGCAGGAAACAGGGCTTCAGAAAAGGTTGTCCCTAAACTAAAGGATATGATTGAAAAACAAGGTATTATGGCCGAGTTGGTATTTACTGAAAGGCCGGGACACGCCAGCGACTTAGCGGAAGCATACCTGCGGAAAGGATTCAATTATATTATCGGTGTCGGTGGTGACGGAACCCTGAATGAGATATGCCGGCCACTTGTCAACGTTAAAAATATTACCGTTGGCATCATCCCTGCAGGAACCGGCAACGACTTCATCCAGATTATCGGGTTTCACGACCGTTTTGAAGATGGCGACTGGGATATCTTCTTTAGGTGCGAAACCAACCTGATGGATGCAGGAATGGTTAATAAGAAGATTTTCCTGAATGGAATGGGGCTGGGTTTTGATGCTGAAGTGGCTGCCCGGAATTATTCTCCCGACGGAAAGGTAAAATCAGGAAGCAAATACAAGTATATCTGGCATATTATCAGTACTCTTCTCTTCTTCAGGGAGAAGAAGATGAAAGTTGTTACACCTCAGGGTGAATATGAAACTGATTGTTTTATTAATACGATTTCAAACGGCAGAAGATTTGCCGGTGGATTCTTTCTTACTCCCAAAGCAATTGCCAATGACGGGCTTCTTGATGTATGTATGATAAAAAAACTCTCTCTCCTGCAAAGGTTCAGCATACTCCTGAAAGTTCCAAAAGGTAATCATGTTGGCAATAAAAGAGTTAATTATTACCAGACCAACGGACTGAACCTTTCCTTTCCCGATACTGTTCCCTTTCATGTTGACGGAGAGTTGAATTTCGCTTCCCAATTTGAAGTGTATATACTCCCCGGGGCTCTTAATATAATATACAATCGCAATGGAAACCACTTTTTCAGCTGATGTGCCTGAAGGGTTTGCCTATTATGTTTTTTTCGACCTCGATCGCACCTTAGCCGGGTCAACAAGTGGCCGGGATCTGGCAGAGAGGGCTTTTAAAAAAAAGCTTATCTCTCTTAAGGATATCCTAAATGCCATATTCCTTTCCCTGGCATATAAATTCAACCTGAGGGATCATCTGAAGATAATAGGCGATATGGTTGGCTGGCTTAAAGGTATGGATGAGTCGGACCTGGACTCCCTCTGTCATGAGGTCTTTTTTTATGATATCATGCCAACTATCTACAAGGAATCAAGGAAGGAGATAGAACTGCATAAAAAGCAGAATGCAAAAATTATAATTTTATCATCTGCTTTACTTCCCATCTGCCGCTCAGTTGCTGACGAACTTGGCATTGATGATATACTCTGTACTAGCCCTGAGGTTATCAACGGGTTTCTTACCGGAAGAACCATCGGGCCCCTCTGTTTTGGTGAACAGAAAGAGGTGAGACTTGTTGAGTACTGCAAAAATCATAATACCAGGACTTCCGAAGCCTGGTATTATGGAGATGCATTTTCTGATTTGGCAGCACTGGCCTCAGTTGGTAATCCCGTATGTGTGAATCCCGATAAAAAGCTCCGAAAAGAAGCTATATCAAGGAAGTGGAAAACTGTCCTCTGGAGTTACTAATTTACCTCAAGACTTTGCCATGAAGGCAGCTTAGGGAATTTTATGTGAGGTTCCGACTGATACCAGAAACATGTTGAAGCGATATCTGATTTCTGTGCAAGATATCTTCCCCCCTTGTGCCAGCCAAGATCCTGAATTGTAACCTTAAGATCGGTATCGAATCGTATGGGATCTACAATATGCCACCTGTAAAGACCAAAGCGCTGCATTACATCATAATGGCCGTCTCCTCTTATTACCTGATGCAGGCCTGAATAAGGTGTACAGAATTCCGTATATTCCGATCTCTCAACACCAGCCTCATTTTTGGTCTGGGTGTCAAAATCATATGACCCGCAGAAATAGTCTTCAGTTCCTGTTCCGCAAATAGTCGGATACTGGGTATCTCCATCCATAAAAAACTTAATCTCACCTTCACCCCACCAGCCATTGTTGGCCACACCCAACGCAAGATAAACGCCTACATACTGTCCTTTTCCCTTAATTCCGTCGACTATAGTATACAAAGAGGTTTCATCTACATTTGTTCTCCTGAACTGAGCATGAAAATAACCCGCATCCTGAG
>CAIPJU010001084.1 GCA_903865465.1 uncultured Bacteroidota bacterium | reverse complement strand
CTTAAGTCGGAACTTGTACTGGTTTCAGGCAAGGGTGAAAAAAACATCATCCTTGACCTCGCAAACTGTCTTTACTGCGATTCATCGGGTCTGAGTGCAATTTTGGTTGCTAACAGGCTTTGTAAAAATGCCGGAGGTACCTTCGTACTCTGCGGACTTAATGAAGCAGTTGAAAGGCTTATTACAATTTCGCAGCTCGACACGGTTCTGAATATTACCGGAACTGTCGATGATGCTGTTAAAATGATATCTTAAAGGAAATTGATATTGCAGTGCCCTATTAAACTGACTATTCTTGGTAGCAGTTCCGCATTGCCTACATCAGAAAGATATCCTTCCGCTCATGTACTTAACGTGCATGAGCGGTTTTTTTTAATCGACTGTGGCGAAGGCACTCAGATGCAGATGAGACGATACAAAATAAGATTTTCACGTATTAATCATATTTTCATTAGCCATCTTCATGGCGACCATATCTTCGGCCTTTACGGATTACTCTCCTCATTCAGCCTGATGGGCAGGAAAAGCAATATAAACCTTTACGCACCTTCAGGTTATGGGAGCATCCTTGCTTCTCACCTTGCTGATTTTGATATCAAGCTTGGATTTGACATTAATTTTGTCCCGCTTTCCGGAAAAGAACCGGTTACTATTCTCGATGATAAGTACTTAAGCGTAACTGCTTTTCCCCTTGTTCACAGGGTACCCTCTTTTGGCTTCCTCTTCAGGGAGAAAACCCAGGATCGCAATATATTAAAGGAGTCTATTGAAAAATTCAATATCCCCCCAGTCAGAATTCCGGCAATAAAAAAGGGAGCTGATTTTATCACTGAAGAGGGAAATATTATAAAAAATGAAGATATAACAACTCTTCCCAGGGAACCTCTTTCATATGCATATTGCAGCGATACAAAATATTTCAGGAGACTTTCTTCATTTGTTAAGGGAGTCACTCTGTTATACCACGAAGCTACTTTCGACAAGTCAAAACAGGAACTCGCTGATATGACGTGTCATTCAACGACCTTTGACGCTGCACGCATAGCCATGGAAGCAGGTGCCGGAAAACTTGTTATCGGACATTTTTCAGCCAGATATAAGGACATATCACACCTTGTCAACGAATCCAGATCCATCTTCCCTAATACCGTTCCTGCTATTGACGGGAGAAGCTACAACGTCGACGGTATTGATGACATATAAGAAAAGAATATCTATCTTTGAAATCATTCATAACTGAAATAAATTGCTCGAAAAAATTTTAATCCTCGATTTCGGCTCGCAGTATACACAGCTGATTGCCAGAAGAATAAGGGAACTCAATGTCTATTGTGAGATTCATCCCTTTAACCACTTTCCTGCCCCTGACGATAGTGTCAAAGGGGTGATACTTTCAGGAAGTCCTGCTTCTGTCAGGGATAAAAATGCCCTGGTTCCTGACCTCTCTGAAATTAAAGGGAAATTGCCGCTATTAGGAGTATGTTACGGAGCCCAGCATCTGGTTCATAATTTCGGTGGAGAGGTAGCACCTTCATCCACACGCGAATACGGCCGGGCAAGATTGCTAAATATCAATAACAACGATCCTCTGTTTCAAGGAATTAATCCGGGAACACAGGTTTGGATGTCACACGCCGATACCATTGTCAGAATACCTGAGGGATATGAAATTATCGGTTCAACAACCGATGTTGAGGCTGGTGCTTACAGGGTTCTTAATGAGAATACCTGGGGCATTCAATTTCATCCCGAGGTATATCATACAACCGAAGGATCCAAGATGATCAGTAATTTTACAGTAGGGATCTGCAAATGTTCGCAGAACTGGACTCCGGACTCATTCGTTGAATCCACCATTAATAATCTTAAGGTTCAGCTTGCTGATGACAAGGTCATTCTGGGTCTTTCCGGTGGAGTAGATTCTTCAGTAGCGGCATTTCTCCTTCACAGGGCCATAGGTAAGAATCTGACATGTATTTTTGTGGATAACGGACTTCTTAGAAAAAATGAGTTTGAGAAGGTAATGGAATCTTACCTCGGACTTGGCCTGAATGTTATCGGAGTGGATGCAGGTGATATATTTCTCGATCAGCTCGAGGGGATAAGTGACCCTGAAACAAAAAGAAAAATAATCGGACGTGTATTTATAGAGGTTTTTGATGCCGAGGCCGGTAAAGTAAAGGATGTTAAATGGCTCGCGCAGGGTACAATCTATCCCGATGTAATAGAGTCTGTTTCAGTAAATGGTCCATCTGCTACAATAAAGTCGCACCATAATGTAGGCGGGCTTCCTGAAAAAATGCATCTCGGTGTTGTTGAACCACTTCGGCTTTTGTTCAAGGACGAGGTGAGAAGAGTGGGAGCGGCACTTCATCTGCCTGACTTCATCCTTAAACGGCATCCTTTCCCTGGTCCGGGTCTTGCAATCCGTATTCTCGGTAAGATGACAAGGGAGAAACTTGATATTCTTAAGGAGGTTGATGATATCTTCATTGAAGGCTTAAGAAAGCACGGTTTATATGATTCTGTCTGGCAGGCAGGCGTCATTCTTCTTCCGGTTCAATCGGTAGGAGTGATGGGCGACGAAAGAACCTATGAAAATGCTGTGGCCCTCAGGGCTGTTGTTTCCACTGATGGAATGACCGCTGACTTTTCGCACCTTCCATGGGAGTTCCTGGGAATTGTTTCAAATGAGATAATTAACCGCGTAAAAGGAATTAACAGGGTAGTTTATGATATCAGTTCAAAACCTCCTTCAACGATTGAATGGGAATAAACTTGATCCTCAGCTTCCTGAAAAACAGCAGCCTTCAAAACAAGTCAGCTGCATATTTGTTGTTCCAATCAAACAGTGATAATAAAGAATATGAAATTAAAGTATAATGTAAAAATACTGACGGCTGCTGCCTTTTGCCTCTTAGCCGTTTCATTAAATGCACAGGATTTTAATGATGCTACCATTAAGATCGGGAGGACTATGGGCTTGATTGATGCAGTATATGTTGATACTGTCGATATGAATATGCTTGCTGAAAAGGCAATAATTGAAGTTCTTAAAAACCTCGATCCGCACTCAACCTATACATCCGCCAAGGATGTCAAGGATATGAATGAACCCTTAAATGGAAATTTCGAGGGAATAGGCGTCCAGTTCAACCTGCTTCGCGATTCAATAATAGTAATTGAACCTATTGCAGGAGGACCTTCCGAAAAAGTGGGCATTAAAGCCGGAGACAGAATAATTACTATCAATAATGAGAAGGTGGCCGGAATTTCAATTACAACTGCAGGTGTGAGAAGCAGGCTCATGGGGCCAAAAGGTACAAAAGCAAATATCTCTGTTTTCAGAAAAGGGGAGAAGGATATACTTGAGTTTTCAATAATACGCGACAAGATTCCTATTTACAGTGTCGATGCTTCATATATGCTCGATAGGGAGACTGGTTATATCAAGCTGAACAAATTTGCTGCTACCACCGAAAGGGAATTCATGGATGCTGTGGCCAACCTGAGGAAAAGCAATTTGAAAAACCTGGTGATCGATCTGAGGGGAAATGGTGGAGGATACATGGTGGCAGCAACCAATATTGCCGAGAAATTCTTTTCCGACAAGAAACTCCTGGTCTATCTCAGTGGAAGAAAAACTCCCAGACAGGATTATATTTCATCGGGAAATGGAGTTTTGGCTGATGCCCGGCTTGTTATCCTTACTGATGAATCATCAGCCTCGGCCAGCGAAATTCTTTCCGGGGCGATGCAGGATTGGGACAGGGGAATCATCATGGGGCGGCGTACATTTGGCAAAGGGCTGGTTCAGAATGGATTCTATCTCACCGATGGTTCAATGATACGGCTTACTATTGCCCGTTATTATACACCTACCGGACGTTCAATACAGCGGACCTACAAGGAAGGTTATGATAAATATATGGAGAATTTTGTAAAACGTTTTTCTGACGGAGAGATGTTATCAGCCGACAGTGTTCACTTTCCCGATTCGCTTAAATACAAAACCCTTATAAATAAACGTACTGTCTATGGCGGAGGAGGGATCATGCCTGATGTCTTTGTCGCACTCGATACATCATATAATTCAGTCTATTTCAGGAAGCTTGCAGGGAAAAATGTTTTGAATACTTTTGTACTCGATTATTATGACAAGAACCGACATCGCCTTGGAGATCAGTACAAAACATTTGATGATTTCAAAAATAAATTTCAGTTTAGTGAAGATGATATAAAGGCTTTTATTGCCAAAGGTGAAACTGAAGGGGTGAAATTCAATGAAGCTGATTTCAAAAATTCGAAAGATGAGATTCTTCTTGTACTGAAGGCTCTTGTGGCAACAAATATGTGGCAGATTAATGAATATTTTCGTATCGTGAACAGCAATGATAAAGTCATTGATAAAGCTCTGAACGTAATCTCCGATAAGAATCGGTATAATTTAATACTCGGCCATCAATAGTGGCCTGAAAACTCGGATGAAACTTGTTGCAAAGACCCTCTACGGGCTTGAAAAAGTTCTGGCTGATGAACTTACTGATCTCGGAGCTGACTTCGTAAAGGGTGCCAACAGGGCAGTACTTTTTGAAGGGGATAACAAACTGCTCTACAAGGCAAACTACTGCTTAAGAAATGCTCTTTCAGTACTGGTAACTTTTTCTGAGTTCAGGATAAGGACCCGTGATGACCTGATTCGAAAAGGGATGGCACTCGAATGGGACCATTTCATGAATGTGGATGATACTTTTGCAGTAACTGCAGTAGTAAACTCCCCGATATTCACGCATACAGGTTATCCCGGACTTATACTCAAGGACGCTATTGCCGATTATTTCAGGAAGAAAACAGGCAGACGCCCTTCTGTAAATGCCACCGACCCTGATATCCTGGTTAACCTTCATATCAGCAACGATCTAGTTTCAATATCAATTGACTCTTCAGTGGTGCCTCTTTTCAAGCGGGGATACAGGCAGGAACAGACTGTCGCACCATTAAATGAGGTCCTGGCAGCTGGTATACTTCGTCTTTCGGGGTGGAATGCATCTGTTGCCCTTACAGATCCCATGTGCGGTTCCGGTACCATTCCTATCGAGGCTGGTATGATTGCCTGTAATATTCCGGCTGGCAAATTCCGTGCATCTTTTGGTTTTCAACGCTGGAAAGATTTTGATGAAAATTTATTTGAGGAGGTAAAAAAGGAAGCTGACGGGTTAATTAAGCCATCTCCGGTAAAGATATTTGGCAGTGATATTCTTAACGACGCAGTCAGAACAGCAAGGATCAACATTGCAAAAGCAGGGCTTTCAGGTTTTATTGACATAAATGTTGCTGATTTTAAAGAGCTTAAATCACATGATTCTAATGGATTTATCTTTATCAATCCCCCCTATGGACAAAGAATTCAACCTGAGGAGATTGATGAATTGTATGCTATGATAGGTTCATCTTTGAAACATAATTTCCAGGGCAGTACTGCATGGTTGATAACCTCGAACAAGGAATCATTAAAAAAAGTAGCACTTAAGCCGGCTGAGAAGCATATTCTTTTCAACGGTGCACTGGAATGCACGCTTCTTAAGTACGAAATGTACCATGGCTCAAAGAAGATTAATGCTGTAAATCAGGTTTAACCAGTTATTCATCTAAGGTTTTTCCTAATTTTATCAAAAAGATTGGTAATATTGTAATTCCCTAAAGTTGATTCGCTATTTTTGTGACATCATTTTTTTATTATATTTGTTTTTATAAAACTTTGCCTTAT
>CAIPJU010001083.1 GCA_903865465.1 uncultured Bacteroidota bacterium | reverse complement strand
TTTTTGTATTTTTTGTAATAAAAAAGTTTCATGTCTAAAATCCCTCTTTCCCAGTAATAAAGTTTAACCTTATCGGTTGGGTGACTACCGGAATTCTCAACGACTCTATAAACAGCAGTTGAATTATCAATATATCCTATTTTACAATTCTTTGCTACTTCCAGCCAGAGAGGATAATCAAATGTTAACCACTTTCTTTTAAGAGCAATTTCCATGACCCCTCGGGAATACCTTTTAATAATTTCAGATTTTATCAATATTGTTGGAGAACAAATAATGTTTTCTAAAAGTATATTCTCAAAATTTGTATTTATTACTTTCTTGTTAAAACTATCATAGATTGTTTCTCCTTTTTGGTCCTTCTTATTTGTAAATACCATGTCAATTGATTTATTGAATTCCAAAAAATCAACCTGTTTCTGTAATTTGTGAGGGTCAATCCAGTAGTCATCTCCGTCACATTGAGCAATATACTTTCCTGAACATCCTTCTAGAGTATTCTGGTAATTCCTGATTAAGCCAATATTCTTTTCGTTTAATATTAATTTAATAATGCCAGGATGCTCTCTTTGATAATCTAAACAAATTTCCCTGGTTTTATCTGTACTGCAATCATCTCCAATTATTAGTTCAAAAGGGAAATTTGTTATCTGATTAAGTATTGACTCAATTGCTATTGATATGTATTTTTCGTGATTATAAGTAGTCATCCATACTGAAACCACGATATCTTTGTCGTTCATTTTCAAACACCTTTATGGCAATAAAAATATTAACAGGTCATATTAGTAAATTTAATCTAACCCATACTCTTCACAAATATAGACTTGCATCATTTCATTATGGATTTCAAAGTATCCTTAATACCTTGCCTAATATCACATTGTTCGAAGTGCAGTATATCTTCCAATTTATTGATGTCAAGGATAATTTGCGGGACATCAGAATGCAATGCTTGCGAATAATCAACAGAACAATTTATCCTAAGTAATTCTGATAAAATACTAATAATTTGATTAACTGAGGTGCCTTTTCCTGACCCAATATTAATAGTCTCGTTTAATACTCCTTTTTTAAGAAGCAGATTTACAATTTTCGCCAAATCTTTTACATATATATAATCTCTAATGGAACTTCCATCACCTCTTACAATCAGTTTTTCATTATTTAATATTTTTCTAATAAACACATTAATTATACCCTGTTTATCGGATGATTGATAAGGTCCATAAGGGTTTCCAACTCTTAAGTTAAGGAAATTAACACCATATAATTTATGATATAGATGTATATATTTTTCGATAGTAAGTTTTACAACACCATGTGATGATATTGGATATGTAGGATGACCCTCATTAACCATTTCATCGCTTGTAGGCCCATATATACTTCCCCCGGAAGAGAAAAAGACAATTTCATTTACTTTATGAATTGATAATAACCTTAAAAGTTTAATTGTTGGAATCAGGTTTGCTTCTATATCATACACAATATTCTCATTGGATGATGCTGGTATAGTGTTTGAAATAAGATGGATGACAATATCAATTCTATTATCTCTAAGAATTGAATCAATTAGATCCTCATTACTAAAATCGCCGGATATTACCTTTAATCTAGGACCAAAACTATTGGTCCTGCCTGGAAAATCAAAAACAATCAGATAAAAATCATCATGCTTTAGAAACTCCTCTATAAGATTTGAACCAATAAAACCTAACCCTCCAAGTATTAGGATATTTTTCACTTCTCTATTAATGTTGAAAAAAACTCAATAATTCCTTTGGACCAATTATTAACATCATACACAT
>CAIPJU010001082.1 GCA_903865465.1 uncultured Bacteroidota bacterium | reverse complement strand
TTCCTGCCACTTTATATTACATATGGCACTCTCCTGAATATTGTTGACAAGGAAGAGGGTAAAGAGCTTTCGTTCGATGAGTTCTGCAAAAAATATGAAATAAGCCCAAGAGAGACAGATATTGTCAGGGAAATATGCAATGGATTGAGTAATAAGGAGATATCAGATAAGCTGTTTATAAGCCTGCAGACGGTAAAAGACCACACTCACAGGATCTATATCAAAACCGATGTAAAAAGCAGAGCGAGACTGATCAGTATTGTAAAGGAATTCAAGTTATTATGAATAAATACAAAACGATTGGACTATTTTAGTCAAATAGTCTGTTTTTTTCTTGGATATTGAAATAATATATCATAAGTTTGCAGTGTTAATTTAAAAACAGCTTAGCAATTATTCCATGGCAAACACCGATGAAGCAAGATTAAAGATTATTGATACAGCCCGAAATATCTTCTCGCATTATGGTTTTAAGAAGACCACAATGGAAGAGATCGCTTCAGGAGCACGTAAAGGAAAATCTTCGATCTATTATTACTTCAACGGCAAGGAGGAGATTTTCAGAGCCGTTGTCGAAAAGGAAGCCGAAGAACTCAAGTCTGAATTACTCGAAGAGATTGAAGCCATCGACGATCCTATTGAAAAGCTTAAGGTCTACATCTCGGCGAGGATGAGGAAACTGAGAAAACTGACCAATTTTTATGCAGCCCTCAAAAGCGACTATCTGGGGAGTATGGAATTTATCAGTGAGATAAGAGCTAAATATGACTTCACAGAAATAAAAATTATTTCCGGAATAATCCGTGAAGGAATTGAAAACAACAAATTCTCTGTCGAAGATCCCGATCTGAGCGCTGTGGCCATAGTTACGGCAATGAAAGGACTCGAAGTTCCCCTCTTGGTTAATGATGAACACGGGAATTTCGAAACCAGACTTGAACACATAATTAACTTCCTGTTTTATGGAATAATTAAACGATAATTTTTTTTGATCCGGTTTCGACCATAATACGTTTTTAGTCTGATATATTAACAGTCTATTTGTCAAATGATCAAATCACATCAGAAAAACCATAACAGGAAAAACAAACATATTTTATAAACAGTTTAATTTTTAAGCAGATGAAAACAAAGATTTATTTATTAACAGTAATTGCAGCTTTAATGCTGACAGGAACAGAGTTGAGTGCACAAGCCAGATATGGTTTACATGCAGGATTTGGAATGATAACCCAAGCTAAGCTGGGAACAATATGGAACAATACTGAAGTATCTCCAGGATACTTCGCAGGCGGTTTTGTGGAATACCCGGTAAAAGGCAGATTCTCCCTACAGGCGGAGATCAATTACGAATCAAAAGGTGACAAGACACAATCAACCCTCGAAGGCAGCGAAATGACGGCGACAAGGCATTTCAATTATCTTTCGGTACCTCTAGTGGCAAAGGGAACTTTTGGCAAGGAACTTGGTTTACCCAATGGTTGGTCAGTAACAGGAATTGCGGGTCCTTATGCAGGTTTCCTTACCTCGGCCAAGTCGAACATTAACTTCGGCGGCAATTCAGAGACAAGCTCAATAAGCAGTCAGGCCGAGAAGACCGACTTCGGACTGCTGCTGGGCATGGGAATTATTCACGAACTAAAGGGAAGCGGAGCTATCGTAGGAGAGATCAGGTACGAGATGGGTTTGAAGGCAATTGACAAACAGGACTCTGAACTCAGAAACAAAGGACTCAATCTAACAATAGGATATCGATTCTGAATCAGCAGCAGAATAGTAAAAACCGGGTCAGGGAAACAAACTGGCCCGGTTTTTCATTTCTTCAGGGATATTTAATAAATACGATAAGCCTTCCATCCTGAAATTCAAGCCTGAACTCCTCACCAAGGGCTTCGTTGAGCGTTGCTACCCACCAGTTGGTAATTTTCTTATCCAGGAGAGGGTATTTCAGCCCCGATGATGTTATTTCAACTTGCGGATCGATCGAGAAAATTGAGATCTGTTGACCCGGAAATGATGATATAGTGCAGCTCTCAGTCAATGGCCTGAATATTCCCGTGTCAGTTACCATGATTACATTCAGATTCTTTGCATATTCGGCAAGAAGCGAGATGTTACCCAGGGTGTGATCTTCACGCTTCCCGGTTGCACCAAGAATGACTACATCAGTAAAGCCTCTTTCATAACACCAGCCAACCGCCTTTGTAAGATCATTGGTCTCCTGGTCATCAATGCGACAAAGCCGGTCGGAATATCTTTCTGCTAATTCCTGAGTCAGCGAATCCATGTCGCCAACAATTGTATCGGGGATA
>CAIPJU010001081.1 GCA_903865465.1 uncultured Bacteroidota bacterium | reverse complement strand
TTAGATAATTCTGCCAAAAGAGAAGTAGAGAGTGTGACCATTGAAATACATACAAATATTGGTGAAGTAAAGCGATTTGAGTTTAAAAATATTGGTGATGCTTTAGATTTTCTTGAAGATTTTAGCTTTGATGAGTTGTTAAATAACGCAGATTCTTTCACTATTTTTGATAAGCCAGCAATTACTGATGAGAATGATAACGAACCCGAGCTTTTTTAATAATTAAATTCAATTGAATAATTAGTTTTTTTTAATTGAAAAAAACTTACAATGGCATTGATTGAAATTTCTACTTTAAAACATCATCCAATAAACGAGGAAATCTATTCGTTAAGCAACATTGATGAATTAGCAAAATCAATTCAAGAGGTCGGCTTACTTGAAAAACTGATTGTCAATGCTGACTTTGAAATAATTTCTGGAAATAGAAGATTTGAAGCATTAAAAAGACTGAATTTTGAGTTTGTTGAGGTTGAAATCAAAGAACTTTCAAAAGATGATGAAATCTTATATATCATTTCGTATAATAAACAACGTGTTAAAACAAAGCGTGAATTATTAAACGAAATCAAACATCTCTCAAATATCTGGAAACAAAAGACAGGTAGAAAATCAAAAGATGAAATGAGTTCCAATATTGGAACTCAAAAAACGAGAAATAAGATTAGTAAAGAGTTAGACGTATCAACTGGCAACATAAGCAAACTAATTTTTATTGAAAAAACAGAAACATCATTTATTGAACTAATTGACAAGGATGAAATCTCAATAAATCAGGCTTATTTACAATGTGTTAGAATAAACGCAGACAAACAAATAAAGAAAAACACTACTGACAAATCAAACAATAATCATAAAGACAAAATTGATATTGATTATAAGATATTTCATAAGTCATCGCATAGTCTGAATGAAATTGATGATGAAACAATACAACTTATCTTCACGTCTCCACCTTATTGGAATAAGCGAAAATACACCAGTAAGAATATTGAAATAGGTTCTGAAAAAACACCAGATGAGTATATAGAAAATTTAGTTTCTCATTTGTTAGATTGCCATAGAGTATTAAAGAAAGAAGGCTCTTTCTATCTCAATTTAGGTGATACTTACATTGATAAGTCATTACAGAATATACCACATAGAGTTATTATTGAATTATTAAAGAATAACTGGATATTACGAAATACGATTATTTGGAAGAAAAAGAACTACTTGCCTCAAAGTAATAAGGATAGTTTGACACCAAGTTATGAGTTTATTTTTCATTTAGTTAAATCAAAACATTATTACTATAACCAAATCAAAACACCGACTAAATCAGAAAATGGCAAGAAAGTCAAGCCTTCAATTTATCACAGAGAAGTTGAGGAAAAGAAACTAATAAGAAAAACTTTCACACCTTATTTTGCGAATGAATTAAAAAACCTCAACGACTTTTGGACAGACGACATTTTAGAAACAGCAACTTTTAATCAAGTATCTTTGAAGAAACTGAATATATCAATCGGACACCCAGCAGCGTTTCCGATTGATATAATAATACTGCCAATTTTACAGACAACACAGGAAAACGACATTGTTTTGGACCCGTTCTCTGGTTCTGGTAGTGTTGGCGAATGCGCACTGAAAAGTCAGCGTCAATATATTGGATATGAGATAAATAGAAATTTTATAGAATTACAGAATAAAAGACTTCAACAAATAATTTCTAAAAAGAATATTTAACAATAACTATTTAACATAAGCCTTATAAACTATTAAAGAGAATTGAGCAATATTTTCTAAAAGATTGTCAGTCTCAATTGATGAAATATTTTCTGACGGTGTTGGAAAATCAGTTATGGATTTAAGTTCATTCTCTGTCAGTTTTACCATACTCACAGAAGTATTTGAACAACCAGTTTCAAGTTGATTTTTTTTACGTGTCTTCATTTTGATTTTTTGTTCGCTGATGAAATTATTCTTTATCATATATTTTTAATCTGTTTGTTATAC
>CAIPJU010001080.1 GCA_903865465.1 uncultured Bacteroidota bacterium | reverse complement strand
CCATACATGCTTCTCAGAAATCACCTGATAGCGTTTAAACTCCTCTAAACTTTTGGTTGAGACGGTACCGTTTTCAAGATAATAAACAGCCTCTTTTAAACATGACTCCTGCCTGTCGCTGAAATCATGCGTTATATCATCACTTTCTTCTTTTGCAGGTGGAAAACCGGCAAAATAATCGCCTTCACTATTGGCATTTACCAGTTTAAAAGTAATAGGTGCCATTATATACTTTTCACCAATATCCCATATATTCATCCCTGCCGGTTTCCCATGCGTTGTATCACCTATGGTAACAACACTAACAAAAGGTTTAAGCCCGTTGATCACTGCTTCACTTGCTGAGGCTGTTGACCTGGTGGTAATTATAATAACTCTTGGCAGTGACAGGGGGCTATCTGTAGTTATAAATTTAGTAATACTCGTGCTTTTGGCATCCTGTTCGGGGTGTTTATCATTATAATGAAGTCTCGCAAATACTGATCCCTGTATTCCATTGCCGGCAATAAAACTTGCCAGGATCTGGGCCCCTGAAAGTAATCCTCCCGTATTATACCTTAGATCAAGTATGAGATCTTTAACACCGTCACCCTTTAACTCTGCAAAGGCCGAAGCAAGTTCATCAGGTGTCTGGTCAATAAAAGAGTCGAGCACGATGTGACCTGTTATTCCATTTGAAAGATGTAATGTATCGTACTTAAGAACCGTATTGACCTGAAAAGATGTTTTTGTTGATGAAATAGTTGTATCAGTACCAGAAGGTCTTTTGAAAAGGAAAACATTTGTAATTCCTTCTTGTTGCGCTCCTAAAAGATTGCTGTATGCTGTTTGATCATTTGCAATAAGGATAGGAGCCAGATCAACATTATTTATCTTTTCTATTATCCAACCCCTTCGCACTCCATAGGCGAACAATGGTGATCTGTCATAAATTGAAGCTATACGGGCAGTATTGTCCTTTGCAAGTCCTATCCTAATGCCATGTCCAACAAAAGATCCCTGAAACTCGTCAAGGAACGCATCATAATCAGCAACAAAGCTCCATCTGTCAAGAGCCTTGTAACGCATCGCTTCAAGAAGGGCATACGGATCACTGTAATTATCCTTGCTCACCAGGGTGACATTCTCAGCCTCAGGCATGTTGTACCAGTAATACCATTCCTTCATAATGTAGTAAAGGCTGTCTTTTGCCATTGAAGGAGTAACAGCAGGTTCAGTCGGTGTTACATGGTCTTTTTTGCAGGAGATAAATATTGTCAGGAAAATAACTAAATAAAATTTAAATAGCCTTTTCATCATTTTATAATTATTAATATGTTACTCCAAAAAAGCATTGATTGAATACATGAGACTTTAATTTTCTTTGATCAAAGTTACACCAGCAAAAAGCCTAAGTCAAATATTTTTAAACTGTTTGGGGATGCAGAACATTTAAAAACGGCGAAATATAATTGTAAATAAACTTAATAAAACCTAAATTTGATAGTGAGAGGCTCTGACCTCTTTTAGTATCCTGATTATTAACCAATTTACTGAAAATTCCAATGGAGGCTTTTTTGAAACCTGCATTTCATTGGAGGCTAAGTTTAATATTTTTCCTCCTTGTTTTCTTCGCAATCAATTTGGCTCTGGCTCAGGAGAAAAAGGCTTCATCACGGGATGTTTCTGAAGTGGCAGATTCACTTCATGGAACTGACATAATAAATATAGGGTAT
>CAIPJU010001079.1 GCA_903865465.1 uncultured Bacteroidota bacterium | reverse complement strand
TTTTCATAATCTTAGTATTAGAATCATAAAAATACAAATATTAGCTGAATGAAACTAAAATCATTCATTAACACTGTTTTGTCTCAATGCTAATAAGTATGGTGTTTTAACTATTTGGTACATAGAGTTACTTTGAGAGTAAAAAGAGTTACACGGAGGTTGATAAAGGATTAAAAACCATCCAACAAGCCAGATAAATGTGGCAAAACTAGGCCAAAGCTGAAGGATTTTATGTTTAGCTGAAATCCTAATTAATGGTTATCTTTTTTCCTTTTAATGCAGGCTTTAGCTTTTCTTTCAGATACTCCACTCTCTTTTCCACTTTCCCGACATACTCTGTTTCGAAATTCTTACTTGCATTTCTTATGTTCTTCAGAAAGAGCTCATAGTATTTTATAGCATTTGGCATGTCACCAAGTTTTTCATCATAAAGGTTACCAATATTCATATACAGGTTAATATCAGGGGTCATTTTTGTTGCACTCAGGTATGTATCAATTGCCTCACTATAGCGTCCATCGGTTTTCAGTGCTTCGGCCAGCATAACCGTTGCGAGTCCCATCTGCTGGTTAACCGGAGTGAGGATTTTTATCTCCCTTTTGTAAAAATATACACTCTTTGCAGCATTTTTGGTATCAAAATAGCAGCGGGCAAGATAACCTGATGTCTCATAGTCGGAAGAATCAATCTGGTAGGCTTTCAACAGGTAGGTTATGGCTTCCTTCGGCTGAAGATTGTTAGTGTAGCCGATCCCTGCTCTTTTAAGATACAGAACGGTTGAATCGCCTGAGGCCAGCACTTTCAGATAATCATTCAGAGCGCGTTTATTATTATGGGTTGCATAGTAGAGCGCTGCACGTCTGACATATATATCCATATCCGAAGGATCTATTTCTGTTGCCCTTGTGAGGAGTTTGATGGCTGTATCAGCCCTGAAGGTTGAAGCATACAGATATGATAGATTCTTAATTGCACTTGTATTTTTGTCATTCAAAACCATAGATTTATTATACACATCAATGGCAGAATAGAAATCTCCTTCTCTTAGCATGGCAAAGCCGGTCTTATCGAGGATGGTATAATTTGTAGTATCACGATCATAAAACCGGGTATAGATCCGGATGCAGTCATCATACTTCCCCTCCTGCATGTAAATATTTGTGAGATAATAGGCATAGCTCCAGTTCATCGAATCCCTGGCAGAGAGTTCCTCGAGCAGCGATTTTGCCTGCTTATTCTTCCCCTTGTTAATGCATGCTTTGGCAAACATAAAATTGTACCTTTTATTCTCTGGCGCAAGTTCTGAAGATCTCGAAAAACAATCAAATGATTTATCATCAGCGATAAGATTCTGATAGGCCAGTCCCATCTTAAACCAGATCTCAGGATTCAGACTATCAGCCGAGAGAATCTGGCGGCAGGTATCAATCACTTTCTCATTGTTACCATTAATTAACAGGTTGTCAATACTGGAAGTTGAAGGAACTTCCTGAGCGTAAGAATTTGATAAAGCCGAGAAAGCGATTGCTATAATCGCTGAAGTAATTCTTTTCATGGTATTTAATCTATTCATTATTAAATAATAACAGAACAAGAAAGCTGCCAATTTCCTAAGAAATGCTATCAATTGTAAATATAACGAATAAGTTAGTTATACAACTAATTATTTAAGTATTTCTTTTAGCCAACTGATACAGAGGTCAGGCCATGCTGATTGTGTCCCTTTTCCAGCCGAGAGGCCAAAACCATGACCCCCTTTCTGGAATATATGCAATTCGCAGGGGATTTTGAATCTCTGTAACCCTTCAAAATAAACTATGCTGTTCTTTACCGGAACGACATTGTCGTCGGCTGCATGAACAAGGAAAGCAGGAGGAGTCTTAGCATCGATCTGAAGCTCATTTGAGAAATGTCTGACAGACTCTTCTGAAGGATTTTTGCCGATAAGGTTAATCCTCGATCCGGCATGAGTAAAGGTGGAATCAAAAGTAATTACCGGATAGATAAGAATTGAGAAATCGGGACGGGCGCTTGTATTATCGGAAGGCTCATAAACTTTTTCAGCATAATGGGTTGAAAGGGTTGAGGCGAGATGGCCGCCCGCCGAAAAGCCAATAACTCCGACTTTAGCAGGATTTATTTTCCACTCTGAAGAGTTGCGACGGATAACACGTATGGCTTCCTGGGCGTCCTGCAGAGGACCAATGGACTTATCCTTCATAATAAGATCGGAAGGTATCCGGTATTTCAACACAATGGCA
>CAIPJU010001078.1 GCA_903865465.1 uncultured Bacteroidota bacterium | reverse complement strand
GTCCATGACGGGCCCAGAAAATAGCCAAGGATTACATAGAAAGAGGCCCAAATCATCGCCGATAATACAGCAATTGGCAGATAAATCTTAGCTGGTATCCGCATAAGTCCGCAGATTACTGACACATATCCCCTTGTAAAGGGAGTTAAACGGAAGATAAAAATAGTTTCCCTTCCATTCTTTAGAATTTTACCTTTTAGCTTTTCTATTCTATCTTCAGTTAAGGGAATCCATTTCGGTTTATTTTTCAAAATAAAAGATCCGGCAAAATAAAAACCGAAATAAAGGATGTTTGTTCCCGACAAATCAGCCAGAAAACTGATTATTAATACAAATGGCAGAATGAGATGGCCTGAATAACATAAATAGCCGGAAAAAATGAGAAGAAGTTCATTCGGAAATGGATTAGGCATTCCTGTCTCCTGTAAAAAAACCATTATGAATATGGCCAGATACCCATAATTTGTAATATAATTTGCAATCTCTACAGGCATTGATTTAAATAGTAAGTAAGTTCAGGAGCTGTTTAAATGACAAAGTAAACGGGTTAATTTTCAACTAACGGCATCCTTTAGTAAGATTTAATCTTATCTTATTCTTACTGTAGTTTTTTTTTAATTATAATTTAACATGAGCAAGTTCGTGATTAACACCCTTATATAAGTTGCATTAATTAATACATTGACATTGTTATATTTACATGAAGTAAATAAGCTCCATTATGTTATAAATAATTAATTAATAAGAATTTAACAGGATTCTTCAAAATTCGTATTTTCCAGATATGATCTTTGCAGCAGCATTTTAATTAAAAATGCGGGTTGATTTTATGCGTGGGATAAAAAAGAATTTTCAGGAGTTAATTGACGGCGGCAAAGGATCCGGATGGATCGCAGGAACATTGTTCATTTGCAACTTAGCCGATGCCTCAATAATACCTCTGCCTGCTCAGACAATTTTGCTTATTGCGATTTTCGCCCGACAGGATAAAACTATTAAGTACTTAACAGCCTCATTTCTTGGAGCAATTTCTGGCGCCATAGCGGCTTACCTGATGGGATGGCTCGCTGCCGGAAATTCGATGGGAGAAACTTCTCCATTGTTGAGATTTCTTTTTGATTATATCCCGGGGTTTTCAGAAAGCACTTATCACAGAACTCAGGTTCAATTCTCAGAGTTGAACCTTTGGATGGTAATTACGGCTTCTCTGGCACCTGTACCTTATGGCTTTTTCGCAGTTGCCTCAGGCATCTTCAGAATTAATATTGTCAGCTTCTTAATTATCACATTGTTAACCCAGGCAATAAAATTCTATGGTGTCACATTTATAACTGCAAAAATTGGCAAAGACGCATTATTAAAAGCAAAGAAATATTTCAGGAGCATAACAACTTTTGGAATTATATTTCTTATCATCTCAACTCTTGTTTATTAAATATTTTTATCCATCCTCAGGATATGGGAAAATGCATATCAGCATTTATTATCCTACATAACCATTTATTTTTCAAATTATTAACCATCAAGAGAAAAAATGAATCAACAGCAGAATAATTTGATTAATGACTCTGATCTTTTAAAGGTACTAAAGATTGATGAAAATACGGGGAGGTTGATAATACCATCAATTAAATATTTTTTGAATATAATCAGGGTTAACAGAATTTACAAAGAATTGGCGGCCCACCATGGACTTGATTTTGTAAATGCCGTTCTAAACAGGCTAAACATTAATTATAAAACAGGAGAAGATTGGAGAAAATTAATTCCGCCCACAGGACCCTTCATAATAATATCAAACCATCCCTGGGGCGGGATTGAAGGACTGATTCTCCTGAAACTTATATGTGAGCTAAGACCCGACTTTAAGATTCAGGGTAATTTCCTGCTTCATCATATTGAACCTGTACGTGAGTTCATTTTGGAGGTAAATCCTTTTGAAAAATTTAAATCAGCCAGCTCTTCCTATAAGGGATTGAAGAAGGCTTTTGAACATTTGAATGAAGGAAATGGACTTGGCATATTTCCGGCTGGTGAAGTCTCCTCATTCCAGTTCAGGGATCTCAAGGTCACCGACCGACAATGGCAGAAATCCTCTGTCAAATTTATTCAAAAGGCAGGTGTTCCGATTATCCCCGTCTGTTTTCATGGTTATAACAGTACCCTTTTTTATTTACTGGGAAGCATACACCCATTATTCAGAACAGCAAGGCTTCCATCTGAGCTACTTAACAAAAGCAATAAGGAATTATCGATAGAGTTCAGAAATTCCATATCGCCCAGAATCATTAGTAAATTTGTTTCAGTTTCCGCACTTACACATTACCTAAGAGCTAAAACATACCTGCCGCTCCAGAATAAAAAAATTGACAGAATTTTTCAGATAAAACAAAATAAAAAGGATTTTCCTCCAAAAAAAATTGTTGATCCTGTTGATCCAAATCTATTACACCAAGAGATTAGCAGACTAAAGAATGATCATTTGCTTTTATCCCAGGGGAATTATTCGATCTATTGTGCGTCCATTCAGGATATTCCAAACCTGATAAATGAAATTGGACGGCTTAGGGAAATTACTTTCAGGGAAATTGGTGAAGGGACAAATAAAAGCCTTGATCTTGATAACTTTGACCTGCATTATTATCATCTTATACTTTGGGATAATTACAAAAACCGGTTGGCAGGTTCTTACAGGATTGGCCTTGGAAGGGAGATTATTAATAATTATGGGAAGAAAGGGTTTTATTTAAGTTCCCTCTTTAAATTCAAGAATGAGATGATTCCGCTGCTCAGAGAGTCCCTCGAACTTGGAAGGTCATTTATAATTTCTGAATATCAGCGTCTGCCTCTCCCTCTTGCACTGCTTTGGAAAGGGATTCTGATTTTTCTTAAAGAACATAAAGAATATAAGTACCTGATAGGCCCGGTAAGTATTAGCAATGCTTTTTCATCAGAATCAAAAAGTCTTATAATTCAGTATATTAAGAAGAATCATTTCGACAAATCATTCTCAGAAATCTGCAGACCCAGAAAGAAATTCAATGCTTCACGACAAATATTATCATCGAATGACCGGATTATTTCAGGGATGGAAAATAGTCTTAAAGCCATGGACCTGTATATAAATGATCTCCAAAATTCCTATTCAATACCTGTGCTTTTGAAAAAGTATCTTCAATTAAATGGCAAAGTTATTTGTTTCAATGTGGATCCGGATTTCAATAACTGTCTGGATGCACTCATTATTGTAAAAATTAAGGAAATTCCGGAAAGGATATTGGACAACCTTTGTAAGAACATTGAAAATGACAAGGTTGATCAGGTTTAAAATAAGCTGAATTGAGACACTTAAAATCAGTTTCATCGAAGGATTAGGGCTGTAATTTATATAATGAAACAATTTTGTTTTCATTACTTAACATTTTCTCCAACACAATAATATTATCTTAATATTTCCTTCATTCCCATGAAATAACAAAGGGGGTAATTTGCCTTTAACAAAACTGAAACAAGGCATGAAAGGTCCGGAAGGGTTTTTCATTAGTAAAAGTTAAGAACAATTACAAGATTAATTAATCCTAATTCCAAACTTAAATTATCAACATGCGAAAATTCTACGTTATTCTAATGGTATTTCTATGTTTCGGAGTATCAGCCTTCGCTCAAAAGAGGAACATCGAAGGAACGGTAAAGACCTCAGGAGGGGAAAGCCTTCCTGGTTCAACCATTATTGTTAAAGGTTCTACAACTGGAGCAACATGTGACATTAGGGGCGGTTCACAATAACAGCCCAGGATAATGACATTTTAATAGTTTCATTTGTTGGATTTGAGACACAGGAAGTAAAAGTCGCTAATCAAAAGAGCATTGATGTCGTTCTGACTGAATCAGCCAGGGAACTTAAAGAAGTGGTTGTTACAGCCCTTGGTATCAGGAAGGATAAATCGAAGATCGGTTATTCGGTACAGGATATTAAAGGAGATGAAGTAATTACAGCAAGGGATCAGAACCCATTGACAGGTTTGACCGGTAAAATTGCTGGATTATCCATTGGAGCTTCTCCAGAATTACTTGGCACCCCTACTGTACTTCTCCGTGGTAACCAGCTTAGCCTTTATGTTGTGGATGGTGTTCCAATAAGTTCAGATACATGGAATATAAGTCCCGACGATGTTGAAAGCTACACTGTTTTGAAAGGGCCAAGTGCTGCAGCTCTTTACGGAAGCCGCGCTCAGTATGGTGCTATTCTTATTACTACCAAAAAAGGTAATAAACTTAAAAAAGGAATTTCTGTAGAATTTAATTCGACAAATTCATTCGACAAAGGATTTCTGGCCTTTCCCAGAACTCAGAATGAATATGGCGGAGGAGAAAATGAACTGTACGCTTTCGGTGACGGAAAAGGCGGAGGTCTGAATGATAATGATTATGACGTATGGGGACCAAAATTTAAGGGTCAGTTAATTCCACAATATGATGGTAAATATGATGCAAATCAGACATACACTACAACTTTTCCAGGTGGTTATGTATGGACTGGCCATATTCAGCCAACTGCCTATGTTGCCAGAGGAAAGAATAACCTTGCAAATTTTTTACGAACCGGATTTCAGACGACCGACAACCTTGCTGTATCTGCAAATGGCGACAACTACACCTTCAGAGCATCGGTATCTCAATCATACCAGAAAAGTATCATCCCTAATATGCAACTCAATATCAGCAACTTCAATTTATATGGTTCTGTTAATGTTACCAACAAATTAAAGGTTGAAGGAAGCCTGAATTATAACCGCCAGTACACACCTAATTTCCCCGATGTGAGCTACGGACCCAATAGTATTATATATAACGTTGCAATAT
>CAIPJU010001077.1 GCA_903865465.1 uncultured Bacteroidota bacterium | reverse complement strand
ATTTGTCATGGTATGATAAAGTTGTCTAAACGGCGGAGTCAGGGTAGGCCAAAAAGCATGTGTTTTGCAGCGCAGGGACGGTTGCAGGGATGGGCTGCAAAACTCTTGCGCGCGCGTCGGAAGTCCTGGTATAATGAGGACATGCGATTTGCCTTGCAGCTAACGTTGGTGTAACCATCATATTGTGGTTATATCCGATATAGACAGAGCCACTTTCTCCTGTTTTATTAAAATACTTATATAACATATCCTAATAAGCTTATTATCTGCGATTCATCTATCTATTTTAAATCATATCCATTATAATAAATGAATCATTCAGGCCTGCTGACTTTTTTCCTGGTGCAGTTTATAAATAACAGAATAGTAAGCGTTATCAGACATACACTCATAAATAAGGGAAGAAAATACATTTTTTCTATTGGCAGTATCAGTCCAAGAGTCATGGCTCCAACAGAAATAATACCGGCAAAAACTGCATATAAATTAGTCTTATAAAACCACGCATAGGGAAAGAAGTGAGCACCGGTTATAATCACATATACCATAACAAAATAATCCGGGAATTTTATCAGCGAAAAAATCAGGAAGGGAAAATAGAAAAGCTGGGAGAAATTCAGCCAAAGCCCCAGAGCTTGTAAGGGATTCTCCCTGTTTGTCCAGGTAGTTTTAAAAAGCTTTGAGAGGAAAAATGCCAGGGGCATCATCAATGCTCCGATTATAAAGGTAAAGACTGACTTATCGTATGATTTAAAGTTAAGTGTCCATATCCATGATATTAAGATCCAGACAATACCTGCAGCAAGGGTAAAATCGATTCCGTTTTTTGACTTAACGGAGAAATCGATTCTTAATTCAGTTAAATTTTCAAGTGTCATTTTGTAGTAATTGATATGATGGCAATATAAAAATTTATGCAATGAAGTTAATAATTTTCTTAACTAAAATACAATCAGGAGATTGATTACGATCTGGCAGGATCAAATAAGCGCATAATAATTCACTGCTTTTTGTCGGGGATATATCCCCAATCGATAAATTCCTGCCTTGTTTTCAATACTTTTAACCCGCCGTCGATGAGAATGATATACTTATTGGCGACATCAAGGACATTTGAGTAATCATGATCGGTAAGAATAATTCCCTTTGTTTTTGACTGCTCCCTGATTAATTCTTTTACAATATCGATGTGGATTGGGGCAAGACCATTAAATGGCTCATCCAAAAAGACAAATTTTGAGTCAGTATTCAGGATAATCTTAATTTCCAGGTATCTCAATTCACCCCCCGAAAGGTATTTTATCTTTATGTCTCCAATTTTCGAAAGGAGTGTATCATCAAAAAACTCCTTTTTATCGAGGTGGCTGCCGAACAACTGAATTATTTGTTTTGCAGTCAGATGTTTAGGGAGGAAGTTTCCCTGGTTAAGGAAGCTTATGGTTCCCATCTGCTCATAAGGATGATCCGAAAGGATCCCGTTTATGGAAATATGTTTATGATCGGTATATAAGGTTCCAAAGAGGATCTTAAGAAGGGTTGATTTCCCCGTGCCATTCCGGCCAAGAAGTCCGATAATATCACCGGTCCGGCATTTGAGGTAGATGTCTGTCAGGATCTGCTTATCCCCGAAATCTTTTCTTATGCTGTCAGCTTCAAGAATGTTTTGCATACAATTGGATTATAACAAGGGGTATTGAAATTAAAAGATGAAAAGAATAAGAGACAAGAATTAGTTTCAGTTTTGAGATCCCAAGATTATAGTAGAAGTAATATTCCTTATTTCGAAACATCTTAAAAAACATGACTCCTGAAAGAAAGCCCCCGCTAAGAAATCCAATCAGAAAAGTCCTTATCAATCCACTCAGATTAAATCCGTTCTGATCGAGGGGTCCACTCAACAGGGTCCCCAGGATTGCTACAAAAACACTAAGTTTTATAATCTGATTATTGTAGATGAGATATGGTTTGATCATATCGGGAGGTTGAATTTGGTGAAGGGTATTTCAATATAGGTAGTTAACGTTACAAAAGGGAGATTATCATAATGCCAGAGGTGATTTTAATTCCTGAATCTTGTTTTTTTGTTATCTGAACTTTATGTTTATTTCGATTATCTCCGAGACACTTCCTGTCCTGACCGGAATACTCAGATCCTGATAACCCGGCAATATGGCATCCTGAACACCGCAGGAGACAAAAAGATTTGTATTATTGACTTTCTTATAGCCCCAGGCAAGGTCATATTCTGCTTTGGTAAAATAATTAAGAGGCCAGATCTGCCCATAGTGAGTATGCCCTGATAATTGAACATCGATTTTATTTTTATAAACCTCTTCGAGGCGATCCGGGCTATGATCAAGGAGTATTATGGGAAGATCTTTTGTCCTGAACTTTAAGAGCGAATCCAAAGGTCTTTTTTCATTTTTGCCCCGATAGTTAAGCCCCAGGATATAAATCTTATTATCGAGTTCTATCAGCGAATCAGACAGCATTGTAATGCATAGCCGATTATAAAAACCAACTTTGTCTGCCATATTCGGATGGGGCGAATCATGGTTTCCCCTGACGCCATAAATGCCATATTCAGATTTTATATCTTTCAATATTCCTATAAATTCATTGAGCTTTGCCTCACTTGTATTTCCGTAGGTTTCAGCAATATCCCCGGGTAAAAAGATAATGTCTGGTTCTTCTGATCGGATTTTGGAAACAAGTTTCTTAAGGAAAACGGGAGTCGTAATGTTCTTCAGATGAAGATCAGAAATACTTATAACTTTTAATGAATCGAGGGTTGAGGACTTCCTGGGAACCGTTATATAATATTTGTTGACGACAGGATTATTATTTATATATGTACCAACGAATAAGATGCTTACTCCACAGATGGAGGAAAAAATTAATGCGGCAGGTATAAGGGCCCTGTTCTTAAGAAGATGACCGGGAACGATCTTTAATAATCTGTTGATCAGCAACAGAATCTCAACCACAAGAATAAAAAGGAAGAGATAGAAAACAAATATTGTATAATAGCCGATTACAAGATTCAGGTAAGTAAAAGAGATTAATTTCAGGTTCCAGTAGCGATAAATTATCTGGCCGGTGGAATCTGTTAATGGCAGGAGGCAGGCAAGGAGAACGACGGATCCTAAAAAGAGTTTTGAAATGGGGAAGTTTCCAAATGCCTTATGGATTAAATTATAGGCATAAATATGAGTGAACAGGTAAAACAGAAGGGCTGCAAACAGATAGACATTAAACGTGGCTATCGTGAGCAGGTAGATGAAGCTGATGATTATTAGCGGATAGATCTTCCTGGAATGAAAAACTGAGGTCCTGATCTCAGGGAAAATGAAAATCTTCAGCTTTGAATTCCGGTTAAGGATAAACCTTACCAGCAGAGCAGAGAAAAAAAGAAAAAGAAAATATAGAGAGAAGGCTATTATGTGCCTTATGATTCGTGAAGGTAAAAATCCGGGATAATGCAGACCCCAGAAATGGGCAATTGAATCGATAAGAAGCAAAAGTGCCAAACCAAGGAAAATCGCAGGAATTAAGGGAATGAGAGCTAAAAATTTCTTCTCTCTTGCCCAGAGGTTGGCTGAAATAATAAACCCGGCGATAGAAGGACCGCCAATTACTGTGGCAATGAATAGTTGTTTAGTAGTATATAGTCCGGATTTGACAGGTTTTCCCTGTTCGTTGATTATCTCCATCTACAAAAAATGCTGAAGGAAGGAATTATTCGACCCAAAAAAAAAAGTTTACTAAATATACGCTTTCAATCCGACAAGTTTTATATGAATCGGCGGGTAATTATAAATAGAAAGAAGATGTATTGTTTTGGAAATTACCTAAGTAGAGGATATTCACTATATCTCGTTAAAAATCATGCATTCATATTTTTTTTTACACAACCGACAGGTTAGCCTGTCATTTTGTGACCATCCTGTGTGAGAACTAATATCTGTGGTTAGGAGACGGCGAAGGTGAGTGATTATTCAAGTAACAATTTAATCTCCTGATCCATAAATTAAAGTCTTAGTTTGATTTACTGAATCAATAAAATAAGGATTTGATAATGATTTATCAGTCACTAAATCAACAGGTCTATGAAATAAGCTCTCAAACATCCCGGCTAAGTCAAAATATGCAT
>CAIPJU010001076.1 GCA_903865465.1 uncultured Bacteroidota bacterium | reverse complement strand
GCTTCACGCATATCGTCGGTCTGCGGTTTGAATGACAAACCCCATACCGCGATAACCTTGTCCTTGATGTTTCCATCAAAGAACTTCATAATCTTATTAAAAAGAACCATTTTCTGATCCTTGTTCACCGCCTCAACGGCCTTGAGAACACGAAGTTCATATTTATATTCGCCGGCAGTTTTAACGAGAGCCTGAACATCCTTTGGGAAACACGATCCCCCATATCCGATCCCCGGGTAGATGAATTTATTGCCAATACGGGAATCAGATCCTATCCCTTTTCGTACCATATTAATATCGGCACCAACAATCTCGCAAAGATTAGCAATGTCGTTCATGAAGCTGATCTTGGTTGCAAGCATTGAGTTAGCTGCATACTTTGTCATCTCAGCCGAAGTAATATCCATAAAAATTACCGGGTGACCATTAAGAGTAAAGGGTTTGTAGAGGCTCTTCATCAATTCTTCAGCCCTTAACGAATTAAGACCTATTACAATACGGTCGGGTTTAAGGAAATCGTCAATGGCAGCACCCTCCTTAAGAAATTCAGGATTTGAAGCTACATCGAATTCAATTGATGCCCCTCGTTTGTCAAGCTCTTCCTGAACGGCCGATTTAACCTTAGTGGCAGTTCCAACCGGGACTGTACTTTTAGTCACTATAACCAGGTAGTCATTAATATACTTACCACAATCACGGGCTACAGCCAAAACATATTTCAAGTCAGCACTTCCGTCCTCATCAGGTGGTGTGCCAACAGCTATGAACAGTACCTCGCAATCGATGAGAGCCTCCGAAATATCCGTTGTGAAATTCAGCCTCCCCTTCTTCATATTGCGGGTTAGCATCTCTTCAAGACCAGGTTCAAAAATAGGAACAATACCTTTTTTAAGGTTTTCTATTTTCTTCTGGTCAATGTCCACACATACGACATCAATACCTACTTCAGAAAAGCATGTCCCTGTAACAAGGCCAACATAACCGCTACCTACAATGGCAATTTTCATATTTTTTTTGAAATTAAGGATTAATCTATATACAAAGATGCGCTCTTTACTTCATATATCAAATAGTATAACTTTTTTATTTTAAGTCATATTCTAATAATTAAAGCTGATGAAAATTGCAAAAAGCAATTATGAAAGATCCTAACTGGCATCACACCCGGCCAAAAGAATCAAACTTATTGAATTTAATATTTAAATTTCTGGCATTCAGATCAATTATTCACTACAGGTAATAATTATGGCGACCATAATCAGAAGCTAATGTATCAGAATCAGAGACCAGTTAAGGGTAAAATGTGATATTTTTTCCAAAAGACCAATATAAATATTGCCAATAAAGAGTGATTAAACCCTAATTTGTTAAATTAGCCCTTTAATAATTAATATATAACCGGCAATGAGCGCTGATAAGTCTTTGGAAGATTTTAGCAATGGTTCATCGCCTGTAAAACAGGGGTTTGACAAGATTCATTCCGACATGGAAGTCTTCTTCGGGATGAGTCCTGATTTGTTATGTATTATTTCGAGCGAGGCCCGGTTCTTGAAATTAAACCCTGCATGGAAGGATCTTTTAGGGTATTCGGAGGAAGAGATGTTATTACACCCATTTATTGAATTTCTTCATCCCGATGATATTGAGATTACTACCCGGGAGTTCAGTGAAGAGCTTGAGGGAAAAGAAGGTTTAAATTTTGTTAACAGGTATCGTTGCCGCGACGGATCGTATAAATGGCTCGAATGGAAGGGTAAGGTTACCAGCGATCATGACAGAGTCTTCGCAATTGCCAGGGACATAACCGACAGAAAGATCCTCGTTGAAAAACTTGAAGAGAGTGAATGGGATTTTCGTTCCCTTTTTGATAATGTCTCAATCGGGATATACCGCACAACACCTGATGGATGGATCTTATTGGCAAATAAGGCTGTTGTAAGGATGCTTGGTTACTCCTCTTTCGAAGAGCTTGCCGCCAGAAACCTCGATAGTGATTGGTTCGAACCTAGCTATTCGCGTGAGCAATTCCGTAAACAGCTTGAAGAGGAGCATGAAATTGTTGGTCTTGAATCGAGGTGGGTAAAACGCGACGGGACTTCCATATATGTAAGGGAGAGCGTTAAAGCAATAACCGACGCAAATGGGGGCATCCTGTATTATGCAGGCACCATGGAAGACCTGACCGAAAAAAAGAATTCGGAACAGCGGATAACCGACAGTGAAGAGAAATACAGGATGTTGTCGGAAAATATATCGGATGTGATCTGGGTTCTGAACACCTCAGGTTACCGCTTCACCTACTTCAGCCCTTCTGTTTTCAACCTACTTGGTTATACTGCCACTGAAGCAGTTCTCAAATCGGTTGAAGACCTTATCTTACCCCAAATGGTAAATCCAATCAAAGCTGACATTCTAAAAGGCATACATGATTTCATGAATGATAATGATTTTAATAATCATCATAATCACGAAATACAGCAGATAAGAAAAGATGGAAGCCTTGTCTGGGTCGAAATCACATCAAGCTTCAGGAGAAATAAAGCGGGTGAAATTGAAGTTCTCGGTGTTGCCAGGAACATCGAACAGAGGAAAAACGCTGAAAATGTACTTACTCACGAACGGATGCTCCTTCGTATGGTAATTGACCATATTCCCGATGCAATTTATATAAAGGACAAATTTGGAAGAAAGACTCTTGCCAATTTGTCAGACCTGAAGAACATGGGCTATTTTAATATGAAGGAGGTTATTGGAAAAACCGATCTTGAGATTTTTGATGATGAAGGTGCAAGGCGTGGCTATGATGAAGATATGGAGGTTCTGAAAAGCGAATACCCACTTATTAACCACGATGGTAATTTCATTGATAAGCTTGGAACTCCCCGTTGGTTTCTTACGACCAAAATCCCTCTTTTTGATGACTTCGGAGAAATTTCCGGTCTCCTGGGAATAGGCCATGATATTACCGAACGAAAGGAAGCTGAACTAAAACTGGCACAGATGGCTGGTGAACTCAGAGAGATTAATGCCAACAAGGATAAACTTTTTTCTATTATAGCCCATGATATGCGGGGGCCGATAGGTAGTTTTTATCAGATCCTTGAGATGCTTACCAGTGACCGTCAGCTCGATGATAATATAAGGAAGGTTCTTCTGGAAGAACTTAAAAAAGCTTCGAAAAATATTTTCAACCTTCTCGAAAACCTCCTGCACTGGTCAAAGATCCAGAGAAGCCTCATTAATATTGATCCTGAAAACTATGTTATTAACAATTCCATTAATGAGACTTTGGAACTTCTGATGCCTGCTTACAAACAAAAATCTCAGACTGTTATTTTCAATCCCGAAAAAGAATTCACAGTTTATGCGGATCAGGATTCCATTAACCTGGTGCTCAGGAATATAATCTCCAATGCAGTGAAATTTACTCCCAATAAGGGTAACATTATAATCCAATTATCACAGGATAAGAGTACTACTTCAATATTTGTTTCTGACACCGGTGTAGGGATGGATAAAGATGTGATTGAAAATATTTTCAGAGCAGCCTCCTTCCATACTACATTCGGAACAAACGGGGAAAAAGGTTCAGGGCTGGGACTTATTCTCTGCCGTGACTTTATTGAAAGGAATGGAGGTGTTATCCGCACTGAAAGTGAGCCAGGAAAAGGAACCATAATGGTCTTCACCCTTCCTAACTTCCCTCAAAGCTGATTCTGCATCAAGAATCATTCTGTACTTTCCAATTCCCTTATGGGTTTAACCTTGCATCACGCTTATTAACTATTGTTTATTGCATTTAGCTGTAATATTATTGCCGTTTTTTCCTATCTTGCGTACCTAATTTCACAGGAATGGGTGAAACAATAAGTGTCTATATTGTATGGAACTATCATTATACCAATGGTATCAGATAGCTTTCTGTTGAAAAACGAAAATGCTCTGGAAACTATCCTCAGGACGATTCCTGATCTCTTGTTTCATATTGACAAAACAGGGAGGTTTCTAAGTTATTTTCAGCCTGAGGATTACACAATGCCGGCTTTTATCGCGGGAGATTTCATCGGTAGGACTGCTAATGAACTTTTTGATGAAGTTCTTAGCAGTAAATTTATGAATTCTCTCTCCGCGGCTCTCTCTGAAGGACTTGCTGAATTTGAATATAGTTCCCTGAAGGAAGTCGGGAATTATTTCTCGTTTATCCTGTCAAAAATTGATGAGAATGAGCTGATTTGTATGATCAGGGATATTTCTGTTCAAAAAGAGACCGAACTGTCGCTTATTGTGAGCGAAACCCGGTACAGGGAGATACTCGATAAGATCGGGGAGGTAATATATGAAATTGACGAGAAAGGGAAAATAAACTATATCTCTCCATCAGTAAAAAAACTTACAGGCTATTCTCCCTCAGAAATTACAGGACTCTATTTCACAAGCTTTGTTGGTGAAAATGAAGAGTTCCTTAAAATGAAGATGGACCTTATCAGGAGTAACAAAGAACTAACCAACGAATACAGAATTTCGAACAAGAATGGTGAAGTTCGCTGGATACGGCTTTCGACCAAAGCACTCTTCTCTGACGGGAAATTTATGGGTGGTACCGGAACTCTCTTTGATATCACAGAATACAAATTGGCCGAAGAGCAATTGATGAAGAATGAAGAGATGTATCGTATTCTGGCTGAGAATATTACAGATATAATATTTGTAATTGACCTGAAAAACGAAAAGTTTCGATATTTCAGCCCTTCGGCTTACCAGTTAACAGGATATACTGTCGAAGAGGTGATGCGGCAGAATATTAATACCTCTATAATATTTGAATCTGCCACAGAGTTAACCAGTAAGTGGACTTTACGATCGAAAGATTTTATTTCTAATCCGTTTCTTGCTAAAACCTATGCTGATCAATTCAGGATCAAATCAAAAGATGGAAGGTTTACCTGGGTAGAGGCAAATTCCCATTTTCAATTTGACGAAAATGGCGACGTTGAAATATTAGGTGTATGCCGTAATATTGAAAGACAGAAGCTGGCTGAATTACGACTCCAGGAGTATGCTGATGAATTGGCCATTTCTGAAGAAAAATTCTCCTCGGTATTTAACCAAAACCCGGTTCTGATGGTTATCAATAATTTTCAGACAAGATTCATTGAAGATGCAAATCAAGCCTTCCTTAATAAATTCAAGTTTGATAAAAAGGACATCATCGGTAAACCAGCCCGGGAGATCAACATTTTTCTCGATGACCAGCAAAGACAGGTTTTAGGATCTGCCTTAACAGATGGAGAACTGGTTATAAATTTTGAAACCAGTTTAAAGAACAAATACGGGGAGATCTTCGATATCATTCTCTCCTCTGACCATGTTGTCACAAGAG
>CAIPJU010001075.1 GCA_903865465.1 uncultured Bacteroidota bacterium | reverse complement strand
TTAAAAGAAACCCTGGAGAATGAAAAATGTAATTGCAAAGTCGTCCTTTCAGAACTGAAGGAAGATGCCGCTTTAATAGGGAGTGCCTATCTTCTTGATGACTCCTTCTGGAAATCGGTTCAACATGCGCTGCCTCTTATGTAAGCGTGCAGGATCAGGATTTCTCAAACGATTTAGTGTTACATCTGCAGATATCGGCAGAAATAGAGAATTAAACAAATTTATCAATTAACTATTATATAACCAACCGATTATGGAAACACAAAAAATGAAGTTTGCCAAAATACTACCAGTTCTTATTGGATTTTTTGTCATGGGCTTTGTTGATTTAGTTGGCATAGCAACTAATTATGTCAAAGCTGATTTTAAACTTTCGGACACAATGGCAAATTTATTGCCATCAATGGTTTTCTTCTGGTTCCTGGTATTTTCAGTGCCTACAGGATTATTAATGAATAGAATTGGAAGAAAGAATACTGTTTTGCTTAGTTTAATAATTACCCTT
This sequence comes from uncultured Bacteroidota bacterium, assembly GCA_903865465.1. Taxonomy (GTDB): domain Bacteria; phylum Bacteroidota; class Bacteroidia; order Bacteroidales; family VadinHA17; genus LD21. The sequence continues at coordinate 2,588 of CAIPJU010001075.1, read as the reverse complement.
CCGGCTTTACTCATTCCCATATTTACCTACTCCTTTGCTTCGATGTTAGTTTCTTTTACACTATTGGGCATAGGTAATACTATTCTGCAGGTTTCGTTAAATCCCTTGTTGGCAAATATTGTTGATGAGAAGAGGATGGCAAGCACTCTGACCTTCGGGCAATTTGTAAAAGCTATAGCTTCTTTTGTGGCTCCAATTCTTGCTGCATGGGCTGTTGTGAAGTTCTTGGATTGGAGAATGCTCATGTTCCCGATATTCTTAACAGTAAACTTATGTGTTTTAGCCTGGTTGTTTTTTACTAAGATCGAAGAGAGGAATATACAAACTAAAGTCGCCTCCTTTACGGAGTGTTTCTCGTTACTTGGAGATAAAACCATTTTACTGCTGTTTTTTGGCATTATGGCTCACGTGGGTTTAGATGTCGGTATCAATACTACTGCTCCAAAACTTCTTATGGAACGACTTAATATCGGCCTTGCCGATGCAGGATATGCCACGAGTTTCTATTTTATTTTCCGTACGGCAGGATGTTTATTAGGGTCAGGTTTTTTGGCTAAATTCTCAGCTAAGAATGTATTTATTATAAGTACAGCAATGATACTCATAGGTATATTATGCCTTTTTGTTCCGAATAAAACTATTATGTACACTGGTATCGCCCTTTTTGGACTCGGTAATTCGAATATCTTCTCAGTTATGTTTTCACAGGCGCTTTTACAAAAGCCTTCTTCTCATAACCAGGTTTCGGGACTCATGATCATGGGTATTTTTGGCGGAGCCGTATTCCCTTTGATAATGGGTGTTTTGTCCGATTTTGTTGGCGGACAATCAGGCGCATTATTCGTTCTCCTCTTTTGTATCGCATATCTTCTTGTATTTGTATCCACCAAAATTAAAACTTACACCATCGCCAAATAAGACGAATTATAACAATCACCTGCTGGCTTGTATGCCAATAATGACTGGTTGGATATGAGATGTCATCAGGAATATCGTTTTTGGTAAGTTATTGCCGTGATGGTTGGGCGCTATTTTCTTTCAGCTTCTGGTACTGCCTGAGGAAGCAAAGTTTTCATTGATTGTGTAATTATTTTATAATATGAATAAAACAGGTTTCAGAACCTGTTTTATCATATTAATTCAACACCAAAGTAATAAATGAGGTAGTTTTAAGGTATAATTGGTTGAGGCAAATTGCATTTTCATACGTTTAAATCATAATTATGTACATTAATTAGATATGTTCATACAAAACAACATTTTTTAGTGAGTTATCTCGTCAGTAACGCTTAATTTCGTGTAGTTAATATTAATCATCTTAGAGGATCGTTAACACATTAATAAGAAAACATAATATGAAATAATATAACTTCACTGTTAAGTTTAACATTCCACTGTTCCGGAGTTCCCCATTCCCCATTCTCCTCAATGCTCCGAAACATAAACTCCCCCTTCGGCCGCGATTCCTTTCTATCAGAAAGCCGGCAATCCAGAAGGGGGTTTCTTTTTTTTATTACTTTTACTTTCTTTTTACCCTTTCAGGTATAAGATTTAATGTGAATTACTTTAACGACTTGACTCTCCCCCGGTTTTTCTGCTTCCGTCTAGTGACGGTGACAGTACTGTTATTGTTAGCCGGATGGAATAGTGCTGAAGCACAGACTTATCCCTTCCGTGAATATGGTGTACTCGATGGGATGCCGCAGGGTGAATATCCATGGACTATTCAGGACAGTAGGGGTTATTTCTGGTTGAAGAGCTCTGTTAGCCTGTTTCGCTTCGACGGAACAGAATTTATTGATTATTCCAGAACCGATTCAATCTATAAATATAGTCACCTGTTTTTCTTTGAAGACATGAAACATACCATTTGGCTTCTCAATAATGATGGTCTTGCCAAGTTCACAGGTGATGGATTCTCCTACTTTCATCCGTCAGCAAATCTGAAAATAAAAAAATTTGAAGGTGCCTGTCTTATGCCATGCGATAGCAACAATAATTTTTACCTTGTATGCAGTAAAGAAGGCAGTTCCAAAAATAGTATTGTGACTTTCAGGGAAGGTGCTTTTTCGTATTATTCAGCGAGGTTTCCCACGCTTGACTCCATGAACATTTACTTTACCTTTTATGATGCAGCTGCAGATGTCTTGATGATCCAGAGTGATGAAGTGCATTTATGGAGTTGGAAAGACAGTACTCTAAAACTTCTGACCAACAATTTTCATGGATTTCAGAAAGGAGCAGGCAATGTACTCTATAGAATAGACCATAAATATTATGAATATAAGAACAGTAGTTTAACCCCTGTAAATGATCCATTTTATATAGACCGCTCTCTAGTCAGAATAAAGGATAATTTAGGTAAACGTGATTCTCTTGAGTACTTTGCGGGAAACTCACTGATCCGTCTGGAGACGACAAGACAACCATTCTACGGTTTTCTTGACAGGGAAAATTGTCTGTGGCTTAATTATTTAACTGGGATGGGAGTTCTTTCATCAACAGCTTTTTCGTCAATAGAATTAAACAAAACCGGACTTAATTCAGTATGGGCTGTCGCCTGCGATAAGCGACGACATATATGGTTG
>CAIPJU010001074.1 GCA_903865465.1 uncultured Bacteroidota bacterium | reverse complement strand
TCTGCACCTTTGATAATTTTACGCAATTATTGTTCTACAAATATTACGGTGCTCTGCACCTTCGAAACGCCTGAAATGCCTGTTTATTGGATAGAATGTGGGATTAAAACTGGTGCAGCGCACCCAAAATATTTGTAGAAACAAGACACCCTTTGGATTCGAAAGGTGCAGAGCACCGGAATATTTAGCATTGTTTCAAATATATCCCTTAAATTCCCCAGTACCTAATGCTTCCGAACCTTAATAAACGTGTGTGATGTTTCCGTGTCGTTATCCGAAATCCTGAGAAAATAGGTGCCCGCGTTCAGGTTTGACAATTCAAGGTCTTCTTCCCTGGCTCCATTGATTTTCTTTCTCATTACTGCTTTTCAATCTCCACGCTCCATGCTCCACGCTCCTTTCTTCCAACTTAAAACACAGCGTAAATAGTTATCATAAAAAAGCATTAACTTGCACTGGTTTCTGTTTCAGAAGATGATCAGGACACAGGAAATTAACGATATTGTACAAAGGATAGCTGATAAGTTTAATCCCGATAAGATTATTTTATTTGGGTCGTATGCAGCAGGCAATTCCGATGATGACAGCGACATAGATCTTCTAATAATAAAAGATTCTGACCTTACCCGGCACAGAAGAAGTTTTGACATTCAAAAATACCTGATAGGATCAATGATTCCGATGGATATTCTTGTATACACGACAAGTGAGTTTGAACAGGAAAAAAAAGACAAATACTCTTTTATAAGTTCTGCCATAAAATCTTCCAAAGTACTGTATGAACGAAAATAGTATGGTTTTGGCGTTCAAATCAGATACCCCGATAGCGCTATTTACCTTACCAAAGAGGAGTTGGAAGCTTCGATTGGAATTGCCGAGGATTTTAGAGAATTGGCGCTTAAGCTAATCGTATGAAGAATATTATAAGAATCACGAATTGCATGAATTAAGGGCTATAGCCCGGAGGTCACAGTAACTAATGCTTCCGAACCTTAATAAACGTGTGTGATGTTTCCGTGTCGTTATCCGAAATCCTGAGAAAATAGCTGCCCGCGTTGAGGTTTGATAATTCAAGGTCTTCTTCTGAAAACGAATTAAATGCCAAAGGGACTTTTAAAATTAGACCATCGGAAACGAGTAGTGACACAGCTTTGTGAATTATTGTCTTTTGATATGTTTCTTAGTATTCCCGATTCCGGACTAAAGTCCGTAACTAGCACATATTAAGTCAACCCCGGCATAAATGCCGGGGTTAGTGACTGATCCTCTGAAACACATATTCAACTAACCCCGGCATTTATGCCGGGGTTAGCGGCTAACCATCCGAATCGGGCTTTAGCCCATAATTCCTGTCATTTGTGATTCCTGTATTCAATCTATAAGAATATCAATACCCGGGTTAGTTGATTTATGTGGGCTGTTATCATTCACTCCCTTCGAAGTGTGCGATTTCAGCCACAGTGATGTTTTGTATGTTAAAATTGACCTTACAATTGAGCCATCTGTATTCGTCAAAATTTAAATATCCCTGACATCCTTAATTTTTGTAATACTTCGGTGTGAATGCAAGATACGAAGTACTAATACGTCTGACTTCGTTATGCGATAGATAATAAGATGAGAATCCAATATTATCCAACGGTAAATTCTTGCTTTAGTTATTAAATGACGACATTCCGGATATATATCATAAGCGAGTCCAAGACCATCAACTAGTCTGTAGATATTATTTAAGTATTTTTCAGCCTGTATCTTGCCAAATGTTTCAATACCGTACTTGTGGAGATCAACTAAATCCTGCTTAAACTGTGTTGAATATATTACAGGTTTTGGCTCCTTTTCCATTCTTCAACATCTTTTTTAACTTCATCCAAAGTAAAGAAAGGGCCTTTTTCAGCTTTCTTAATACCGGCTTTAAACTCAGTCAGAGTTATTGGGTCTCCTGGTAAAATCCAGCTTTCCTTTTTTTTAAGTTTTAAACTTTTTATTTTCATTGTCTGAAGAAATTAGCATGTTAAAAATGTAATTCCTGTACTGCAAAGATAAGCTACTTTCATATATTGACAAAAGAGAAATTTATGCGATTTTTAAAGCAGTACTTAACCCGCATATATCCTACTTACCCCAACATTATTGCCGGGGTTAGCGGCTAACCATCCGAATCGGGCTTTAGCCCATAATTTTTGACAGCCCCATAATATGTCCATATCTCGGGAAAATATTTTATCTTTAATGAAGGATAAATTGCTGCATTGCTTTAGTATAAGCGCTTAAAGAACCCTTAGAATTTAGAAACCTGTTTTGTATTAACTGATTAATATCTAATAATATGGAACGCTATCTTGAACAACTCATCGGTGACATACGAAACGCTACCTGGAAGGTCACACCTCCCCACCCTATATGGCAGGAATCGGGAGCAGATCCTGATAATGAGACTGAACTTGAGGATATGTCGTATGTTGAGCAGTATGTCTACGGAGATGAATTACCTATTTCGAAAATAACCGGCATAGATGAGGAGCTGCTTCCCCCGGCGGACCAGCTTAGCGACCCCCAGCAGGCACTGCTGGCGACGGAACTGGAAAATTTGTTGAATGTATTTCATTTTTTCACCGATTTCCCCTTGGATTATCCTGCAAATCTTCGGTATTCGTTTTTAAAAAAGCTCTGGGGTGAAAGCCATGTTCCACTTTCATTTGGTGAGAATCACATTGAATTCTGCGATTACGAAGAGGATAAATGTCCCTTCCCCGGTTATTGCAAATCCTGTGCCGAGTTTAAGCAGCAGATGAAGGCTGACGAAGAGTTCGAAAAGAGAAATGGTAAGTCAGGTGATATGGATTGGTTTCCAACTGTTGAAGATTTATTACCCAAGTTTTAGAAGCAAAAATGAAACAAGGTTTGATTTTTGTCTTTAACTAAGTTTATGTAAGTTTAAAGTTCGATTTTAAAATTGCATAGGTTGTTTATTCCTGTTATTCGCCTTAAATATTCTGAGTATGACAAGCAGAGAATCATCTGAAAGAAATTATTTGAAAAAGGTATATGTGCTTGATTCACAAAATGAGAGTGAGCCTGAATTTACGAATCCGGAAATCGAATGGCTCTACTGTAATGATATTGATATTGAACAGGAAAAACTGCAGGCTATTCTTTCATTGCCTCGTGAACCACTCATTTCTGATTTAAAAAAGGTAATTAATGATTCTATTCGCAGATATGAATATTTCAGAGAACTTTCCACTGAATCTGATGATTTTTTTGCGACCGGATCGTGGTTTCCCATTCATGCAACAGCTCTCCTTGGTGAACTCGGAGCATCAGAAGCCTTTGAAAGTCTGGTTGAAATTCTTAAACAGGAGGAGCATTATATTGAATTCTGGTTTGGTGATCTGTTTTTTGAATTTTTCTGGGAAGTACTTTATAAGACAGGATCCGATAACTCTGAAAGACTCCCGGAGCTGGTTTGGGATCAGAAAATAAGTTATCAGGGAAGACTTGTTGTACTTGATTGCCTTGAACAGATCGGGCATCATCAGCCCGAAAGGAGGGAAGAGGTTACTGGCTGGTTCCAGCATATTTTAAGGAGTATAGCAACCAATCAAATAGATAGTGACCTTATAAATAGCGATTTTCCGGGAATGGCAGTCTGGTGTGTTTTGAACCTCGCATATTCGGAGCTCTTGCCGGAGATTGAAGAGATGTATGAGAAAGGATATGCATTACCGGGGACATGCGGAACATTTGAGGAGGTAAAGAATGCCATTATTGAACCTTACACCGGCATTGGTAAACAGATCCTTATGAATATCTTTGACAGGTACTCAGAAATCTCAAAGTTTTTATCGGATGACAGTATTGACGATGAAGATGATTTTGATGAAGATGATTTTGATGAAGATGATTTTGATGATTTTGATGATGTCCAAACAGATCCTTTTTACTCCTCCTCAGAGCCCTATATTGCCCCGTTAAAACCCGGACGGAATGATCCCTGCGTTTGCGGAAGCGGAAAAAAATATAAAAAGTGCTGCAT
>CAIPJU010001073.1 GCA_903865465.1 uncultured Bacteroidota bacterium | reverse complement strand
GGCAATTTAACATTGGCTGGATTTTCTTTTTTGCAACTAAATAAAGATAAAACCATCAAAAAAGTTGTTAAAAATTTAATCATTAAGTTTTGAATCATGTTTTCATATTATTAAAGGGAAAAACCTTGAAATTGAAATCCCGGGGGTTTAAATTTCACACTATGGCAGGCAGTAAGGGGCATCGTTGCTTTATGTTAATTAAAGGTTTGAGCTGAGAAAATCTTAATTAAGTATAGAATCTTCGATCCTCTTGAATGAAAGCCATGACCTATACTGCCTGTTGAACTAAATCCCTCGGGGATAGCTTTCAAATTAAATACTTCCAATTTATCTCTTGTACCACTTTTATGCCCTATTGTATCAAAAACTCCTCTATTTGATTTTAATATTTCGACCTGAATCACAATTGATGCAACTACAATTGTCTGATATTCAATAGGCAAAAATTAAAAACCGTCAGTAAGTACATAGGAAAAATCAATTAGGTTCTGTTTGGGCTGTAGTTCAACTTGTAATAATCGCTGGGTGCTGCGAACTGATCATATTCCTGCTTATTAATGGTAGTTCTATTACCATTATCAACTATTGATATGGAGGTTTAAGTGTTCTTAAGTTATAAAACTGAGAAGTAATAATGGGTTTAATATCCTGTTTGTCGTCAGCAAAGTCAATCATTTCAGCAGGATCATTATATCCTGAATACAACTGTGTTCCATCCGCAAAAGTCAATATTAGTTCTCTGCGAAGATCCCAATGATCACTATGGAACCTACCTGCCTCAAGCCAGTAAGTTTCCTGAATAGTTAATTTTGTGATTGTGCTTTTATCTAATTGGTTAATTCCACCACTCATTTCAATTGGCATTGTCCTATCGCCGTTCTTGGTAATACCTGTCCCATCTCTAAACTTGCCAAAACCTGCATAAAGATTACCGTCTGAAGATTTTATTAAAATTTCAGTATCCACCATGGAACTATCATCATTTTTACCGTCACCCCATCCCGGAGTAGCATAAAGAACTTCTGCTTTCGTGAGAAAATTTGGCATAAATTGGTTTTTAAATGTTAACGATTAATTGAATGTTTTGAGAATAAAGGTAGCTTAATTTATTGTTGGTTTAAAATGTTATGAAGGGTCACCTTGTAATTACCGCTAACGGAAGTCTGTCTAATAACCTTTTTAAATCTCCGGATTTTCATCTGATTTACAGGAGCGCCAGTGCTACTTCAAATTTAGTGGCAAAAACTTGTAACCGGAAAAGGGATTGTCTCAGAAGGCTCTTATTAAGTTCATGGTGGTCTTTTTTGCCAAAAAGCTTCGAAGCAAGTATCCTAAGAGACCCTCTCAGATGATCCATCCAGGTCGCGTGATGACCGAGTCTTATTTAAATACCCGTAATGAAAAGGTTAAGTATGACTGAAGGATGGTAAGCCGGACGACCATTTTCAATAAAGTCCATTCTGAATCCATAATCTTTTATAGAAAGGCTATCAACAAAAAGGTCAATTACCCGAACTTCATTTCCAGAATCGATGGATTGATCAAGTGATCCCGATAGCTACCGGGATGGAAAGAGATTGATCTGATTTCTGCTATAGTTAAGGTACGAAGAAACCTGATTCCCTGATAGTAACCAGGCCAATAATTATCAACAACAGGGCATAGTTTTTAGGCAGTCTGACGGTTGGCAGTATGGGCAGTGGCGGATAGGGGTCAATTCATGGTTCGAATAAGAAAATCTCACTTTGGTTATGATTGTTTCGACCAGGTTGGAATGCAACCATGGCCTATACTGCCTGTGTGTGCCCTGCATAAGCAGCAGCGCACACTTGTTGTAAGCTGTTGAAAAAGTTTAAAAATACAAATAAACTTTACATAAGCGGCAGACGGCAAGTGTTATTTTCCCAGAGGGTGTAAATCCCTTATACGCTGAGGTAACGCTCAGAAGTATTAGCAAGAGGCAAGGTTGCTTTCCGTGAGGAATGCACTGAAGGAAGCCAAACGGCAAAATCCGGTACTGACGAACAGAAACGGCATATGAGGCTACAAAACGAGGATAAGCAATCACACCATTGTAACGTCCTAAGAATAAAACCATCTTTTTGTAGTAGATGCCGCGGGAATTGGAGGAAGGGAAAAGCTTTTACCAGTGGTTACCTTGACAACCACGTGTGGTTAGGGCAAGGAGTCAGCAGAGGTCATAGTAGCTATCGGTAACGAGCCACGAATAGATACCGTGGAGGTCTCACCGAGGTAGTGAAGGACTGAACATTAAGATGTTCCAAATTAAGTAAGGATGCTATGCTAGCCTTGCTATAAGCGGAACAGGGCAACGAAGTAAACGAAAGCGGAATGATTGAACAGGTATTGAACCGAAGGAACATCATGCAGTCTTACCGTTCGGGATACCAGCACATCGTTGACATTGATTTAAAGAGTTTCTTCGATGAAGTAGACCACTGTATCCTGTTGCAGTTGTTGTACCGCAAGGTCAAATGCCCGCTTACGTTGCGCCTGATCCGCAAATGGCTGAGAGTACCGATTCAAATTAACGTAAAACTCACCAAACGCAGAAAAGGTGTACCACAGGGAAGCCCGCTAAGTCCGCTACTATCCAACATCATGTTGAATGAATTGGATAAAGAACTGGAAAAGCAGGGACTGCGCTATGTCCGCTATGCCGACGACTTTAGTATTTACACCAAAAGCAACACAGCAGCCCGAAAGATTGGCAACAGTATCTTTCTGTTCCTGAAAGACAAACTGAAACTACCCATCAACAGGGAGAAAAGTGTCATCCGCAAACCTGTAAACTTTAAGGTACTGGGATACGGATTCGTACCCACTTACCGGAAAGGTGATAAGGGCAAATACCAATTGGTTGCAAGCGAAAAGAGTTGGAAATTGCTCAAAGAGAAGCTGAAAATAATCACTCGAGAAACCACCCCGATGAGCTTTGACGAGCGCATCCGGAAACTCAGGGAAGTCTCCCAAGGTTGGCTAAATTACTTCCGTATGGCAAGTATTCACGGCAAACTAAAGGAACTTGACGGATGGCTGCGAAACCGTCTGAGGTATTGCATTTGGCATCACTGGAAGAAACCTGAACGGAAAAGGAAAAACCTGATTCAATTGGGCGTTGATCCTGAACATGCTTATCAATGGAGCAGAACTCGAATGGGAGGATGGGCAACAGCCCAAAGTCCGATTTTGATGACTACCATTACCTTGGAACGCTTACGGAAAAGAGGGTATGATGCTATGCTAACGTATTACGAGAAAATTGCTCCACATCTTAATGAACCGCTGTATACGAGAACCGTACGTACAGTGGTGTGAGAGGCGCACTCCGTCAGCTAATTACTGGCGGAGCCGTCTACTCGATTATGTTTAGGCATTTGTTTGTAGGGAGGAAGGTTTGGAAATTCTATTGTCTCGTTAATTGATAATCATTGATTAATAGTCCGGGTGAAAGATTTAACCTAACTGTCAGATTACGAATCATCTCTACTGTCAACTTGCGTTTTCTGTTAAGAACCTCTGAGACCCTGTTTCTACCTCCAATCGCGTCTGCCAGGTCTACTTGTTTTAATTGCATTTCTTCCATTCTGATCTTGATTGCTTCTATAGGGTCAGGGGCTTCTATTGGATAGTGTTTTTTTTCATAATCGTCTATCATTAATCCAAGGATATCAGCTTCATCGCTTTCTGTAGTTCCTGTTTTAGCATCGAATACTAACTCAAGTCTTTTTAAAGCTGTTTTGTAATCTGCTTCTGTTTTAATTAGTTTTATATTCATTGCCTTAGTCTTATATTGTATTTGCATCAATCTTCTCATATTCAGTATGAGTCCCTATGAACCTGATAAAGATCCATTGTTTTTCATAATTGAATTTTACTACCAGTCTATAGGAATTGCCCTTGATATTAAATACAATCCTACTGTCTTTAAGAATACTTGCATTTGCATAAGTCTGCTTAACATCACTTGGGGTTTTCCAGTCTGAATTCATCGCAGTATCATACCAGGTCTTCAAATACTGTTCTGAATCTGAATGTATCTCCCAATAATGCCTTAAAGTACTTTTAGCAAATATCCTCTCCATTTGATTATAAATCCAGATGCAAATTTAATAATTAATTCCCAAAACGGGAACATTTAATGAAAAAAATCTTAATCTGTCAATAACTAATATGGCCAGATAAATTGTTTGTCTGCAATTTATGATTTGATAATTTTATACCTTCATCGAACCTGTTTGGGAACTTTCTAATGCTTAAACATAAGGTTGGCGGTATGTGGAGTTGCCGTCCGCATCGGGCTGGAATGGTTTTTTACCAAATCCAGGTAAAGGGCAGAAATTGTCTTGTCATGATAAACTCGCTAAACAGCAGCGGCAAAAAACCATGGAAGCATGCGCGCTAGCCGGCAGGCCTATGATGCTGTCTTGGTGGCAGAATTTGTCCCGGTAGATAAACTTTGTTAAGGATCTGAATGCATCTCGGGAGATGTTTGGGGTGATTACCAACCTGTCAAGGCCTGCCGAAGGCAATTACATATACCGCCTGTTGTGCGTTCGTGCCTTGTTAAATTATTAGTTTTTCAGGATTTTGTCGACTATCAAATAATGCGATCAGATAAATTTCTGTTTCAATTATACGATAATATAGAGTAATTTGTTTTGTGAGTACAGATTTTCTGATTTCGTTAGATTTTTTTGAAAATGGGTAAAGTGCAGGATTTTTTCTAATGAGAATTAATTGTTTATCAAGTAGCCTTGCGAATTTTCTTATTT